>DATAGN010000606.1:0-2555 GCA_036263715.1 Ramlibacter sp. | reverse complement strand
ATGCGCGCCAGGATGTCGGTGCCGCCACCCGGCGAGGCGCCGACCATGATGCGCATCGGCTTGTCCGGCCAGGCCTGCGAGAGGGCGGGCGCGGCCGCGCCCAAGGCAGCGGCCGCGGCCAGGGCCAGCGCCGCGCGGCGGGTGAAGTGGGTCATGGGGATGTCTCCTGTGCGGCGGGTCGGTTCGCCCGCATCCCCGCAGCGTACGGGGTGCAGCCATTGCCAGCCAATGAATTTCCCGGAAGGATGCATCTCCTTTTGTATATTGCTCCCCATGGCCAAGGCCCTTTCGGACACCGCCCTGCTGATGCGCCTGCGCACCCGCCAGCTGCTGCTGCTGGAGGCGCTGGGGCGCGAGCGCAACCTCGGGCGGGCCGCGGCGGCGCTCGGGATGAGCCAGCCCGCCGCGACCAAGCTGCTGCAGCAGGCCGAGGAGGCGATCGGCCAGGACCTGTTCAAGCGCCTGGCCCGCGGGATGGAACCCACGGCCAGCGGCGAGGTGCTGATCCGCTTCGCGCGGCAGGCGCTGGTGGACTTCGGCTTCGCGCGCGAGCAGATGGCGGCGCTGCGCTCCGGGCTGCGCGGCAAGCTGCGCGTGGGCACCGTGCCCGGCGCCCTGCCGCAACTGGTGGCACCGGCACTGGCCGAATACAAGCGGCAGCATCCGCGGGTGGCGGTATCGGTGCTGGTGGAGACCAGCGACGTGATGCTGGAACTGCTGGCGCGCGCCGAGGTGGACCTGGTGCTGGGACGCCCGACGTCGCTGCCGTCGGACGAGGAGTTCGCCGTGGAGCCGCTGCTGGCCGAGCCGCAGGTGGCCGTGGTCCGCGCCGGGCATCCGCTGCTGGCGCAGGAGCGCGTGGCGCTGGAGGAACTGGTGCGCCTGCCCTGGCTGCTGCAGCCGCCCGGTTCGCCGCAGCGCAGTCGCTTCGAGGCGGCGCTGCGGGAAGCGGGGCTGCATGCGCGGCTGGACATCACCGAGACCGCATCGACCGTCGCCACCACCGTGCTGCTCGAGGCCAGCGACATGGCGGCGATCATGCCGGCGTCACTGGCGGCGCACTACGGGCGGCTGGGGGTGTTGCAGGTGCTGCCCGTGGAGTTGCCGATGCAGGTCCCGTCGATCCACCTGGTCACGCGCAGGCACCGGGAGCTGTCGCCGGTGGCGGCGGGGTTCGTAGCGGTGTTGCGGGGAGAGCATGTTGGGGTGGCTTCGCCAACCCAACCTACGAAGGCGTGATCCTGTAGGTTGGGTTGCCCGCAGGGCACCCCAACAAGGGTTCAAGCGCGCGAAAACCGACGCCGCGCCGCGGCCAGGCGATCGCCGTAGTTGTGCCGCGTGAGCAGGTAAGCCCCCGCCATCACGGCCGACCCGATGCCCGCCAGCGTGCCCGCGCTCATCGAACGCGCGATGCTGCTGGCCAGTTCCGGCGCGCGCGGCGCCGTGATCTCCAGGCGGCGGCGCGTCATCTGCGCGCCGAGCTCGGAGAGCTGGTCGGGGATCAGGCGTTCGGCCGCGGGCAGCAGGATCGTCTCTTCATCGGCCACGTGGTGCATCACGTGTCGCATCAGCTCGAAGAAGGTGTCGTCGAAGGCGGGATCGCTCACCGGCATGTTGCGCAGGCGCGAGATCAGCCCGCGCATCTCGTCGTGCTCCGGCGGGCTCTTGCGCACGTATTCGTTGTCCACCACGACCCGCATGGCCGGATAGAAGATCTCTTCCTCCAGCTGCGCATGGATCTCGATGGCCAGGCAGACGTTGTCCACCAGCCCCTTCTTCAGGCGCTCCGACGAACCCACTTCGTACTGGTGGAAGGCCGTCAGGACGTGCGTGTGGTCCAGCCGGATCATGTTGGTGATGCTCGGCGACAGCTGGGACAGCAGGGAGGACATCTTGGGTGGTGAGGGTGTGCGTTGCCCGTGATTGAGCCGTGGCGCGACCGCAAGGCTTGTCGGACGGGGACGGCAGCCGCCGTCGTCCGGCTCAGCGCCGGCACGGTGCCCCAGCCGTACGCCATGTGTCGTACAGACGCGTTGCGGGGTGCTCTCCAGAATGGCCTTGCGTCTTTCTTCTACCCCTGGAGCACACATGCATCGTCGTTTCACCCTCAAGGCCCTCACGGCCGCCGTCGCCCTGGCCGGCACTGCCGGCGGCGCCTTCGCCCAGTCGGGCGGCACCATCAAGGTGGGCATCCTGCACAGCCTGTCCGGCACGATGGCGATCTCGGAAACCGTCCTTAAGGACACGGCCCTGATGGCCATCGAGGAAATCAACGCCAAGGGCGGCGTCCTCGGCAAGAAGCTCGAACCGGTGATCGTGGACCCCGCGTCCAACTGGCCCCTGTTCGCCGAGAAGACCAAGCAGCTGCTGACCCAGGACAAGGTCGCCGCCATCTTCGGCTGCTGGACGTCCGTGTCCCGCAAGTCGGTGCTGCCGGTGGTCGAGGAACTCAATGGCCTGCTGTTCTACCCCGTGCAGTACGAAGGTGAAGAGCTGTCCAAGAACGTGTTCTACACGGGCGCCGCGCCGAACCAGCAGGCCATCCCCGCCGTCGA
>DATAGN010000605.1:0-7571 GCA_036263715.1 Ramlibacter sp. | reverse complement strand
GGTCCGCGCTCTGCAGCGCCACCTGGCACTCCTGGTTCAGGCGATCGATGATCTCCTTGGGCGTCTTCGCGGGCGCGGCCAAGGCGTTCCACGAAGCCACGTTCATGCCGCGCAGCGAACCACCAACCTCCGACGCGGTCGGCACGTCGCCGATGCCGGTCGCGCGCTTGTCGCCAAACGTCGCCAGCGCGCGCAGCGCCTTGCCGGTGATCTGCGACTTGATCGGCGCCAGGATCTCCACGGCCGCATCGACCTCGCCACCGCGCAACGCGGTCACCACCGCAGGCGTGCCGTTGAAAGGCACCGTCTGCGCCTGGATGCCGGCCGTGCTCTTGAACAGTTCGGCCGCCAGGTTCTGCGTGCTGCCCACCGCAATGGTCGCGATGTTCAACTTGCCAGGGTTCGCCTTGGCCTCGGCCAGCAGGTCACCCAGCGTCTTGAAGCGCGAGTTCTCCGGCACCACGATGGCGATGTCGAAGGTCCCCAGCAGCGAGATGGGCGCGAAGTCCTTCTCGGCATCGAAGGGCAGCTTGCGGAACAGCCCTTCGCTGACGGCCGTGCCATTGCTCATGAGCAGCAAGGTGTAGCCATCCGGCTCCGCCTGCGCGACCAGGCTGCCGGCGGCGACGCCACCGGCGCCGGGCCGGTTGTCGATCACGACGCTCTGGCCCAGCTGCTGGCCCAGCTTCTCGCCCACCGCGCGCGCGGTGAGGTCGGCCACGCCGCCGGCGCCGAAGGGCACCACGATCCGGATCGGCTTGGCCGGCCACCTGCCCTGCGCCTGCGCCCAGGGCGCCACGACGGCGGCGCCCAGCGCGGCCAAAGTTTTCCTGCGGGAGAGTTTCATGCTCATGGTCCTTATCGTGCCACGCCCAGCAGGCGGTCGAGGAGTTCGGGCGCATTGCGCAGCGCCTGCGCCGAATCGGCATGCACCACCGTGCCGTGGTCCAGCACGATCGCCTGGTCCGAAATCGCCAGGATCGCCTGCGGATGCTGTTCCACGATGATGGCCGACAGGCCTTCGTCACGCGTGATGCGCGCGATGGCCCGCAGCAATTCCTGCACGATGATCGGTGCCAGCCCTTCCAGCGGCTCGTCGAGCAGCAGCAGCTTGGGATTGACGACCAGCGCGCGGCCCACCGCCAGCATCTGCTGTTCGCCGCCGGACAACTGCGTGCCCAGGTTGGTCTTGCGCTCGGCCAGCCGCGGGAACATCTCGTAGACGCGGTCGGGTGTCCACCGGCCCGGGCGTGCCACCGCCGTCAGGTTCTCGTGCACCGTGAGCGACTTGAAGATGTTGCGCTCCTGCGGCACCCAGCCGATGCCTGCGGCGGCACGGTCGTGCGAAGCCAGCTTGTGCAGGGGCGTCGCGCCCAGGCTGATCGTGCCGCCGTGCTGGCGCGTCGCGCCCGCCAGCGTGTTGATCAGGGTGGTCTTGCCCGTGCCGTTGCGCCCGAGCAGCGCCAGCGTCTGGCCCTCGCCGAGTGCGAAGGAGATGTCGTTCAGCACCACGGCCTCGCCGTAGCCGGCGCTGAGCTTCTCGACTTTCAGCAGTTCAGGCATGCACCGCTCCCTCGCCGCCGTGCACGTCGGCGTGGCCCAGGTACACCGCCTTCACCTCGGGGTCGTTCTCGATCTCGTCCGGCGTGCCTTCGGTGAGCACGGCGCCGTTGACCAGCACCGTCATGCGGTCCGCGAAGCTGAAGACCAGGTCCATGTCGTGTTCGATCAGCAGCACCGAGACGTCGGCCGGCAGCGCGGCGACGGTCTGCAGCAGTTCCTCGCGCTCGCCCGCAGGGACGCCGGCGACCGGTTCGTCCAGCAGCAGCACGCGCGGCTCGCACGCGAGCGCGATCGCGATCTCCAGCAGGCGGCGCTTGCCGTAGGCCAGGTGTTCGGTCTGCACGTTGGCGACTTCGCCCAGGTGGAACTGTTCCAGCAGCCGCTGCGCGCGTTCGGCGACGGCCGCATCGGCAGCGAGCGAGCGCCACCAGCGCGCGCCCAGGCCGCGCTGCTGCGAGATCACCAGGGCCAGCGTTTCCAGCGGCGTCATCGAAGCGAACAGCTGGTTGATCTGGAAGGTGCGCACCATGCCCAGCCGCACGCGCTCGTGCGGCGCCAGGTTCGAGATGTCGCGGCCTTCCAGCGTCATCCGGCCCGCGGTGGGCTCCAGCACGCCGGTCAGCAGGTTGATCAGGGTGGTCTTGCCGGCGCCGTTGGGGCCGATCAGCGCGTGGCGCGCCCCGCGGCGCAGGTGCAGGGTGACGTTGTCCGTGGCCGTGATGCCGCCGAACTTCTTGACCAGTCCTTCGCAGGACAGGACGATCTCGGTCATCAGGAACCTCCCCGCTTGAACCAGGTCCAGGGCTTGAAGAGGCGCTCGCGGCCCACCAGCACCAGCACCACCAGGAACAGGCCGATCCAGAAGGTCCAGTACTGCGGCGTGATCTGCGAGATGAAGTCGCGCATCACCTCGAACACGATCGCGCCGGCGATACCGCCGTACAGCCAGCCCACGCCGCCGATCACCAGCATCAGCATCACGTCGGCCGAGCGGTGGAAGTCGAACACGTCGATGGAAGCGAAGCCCGCGGTCTGCGTGGCCAGCGCACCGGCGGCGCCGGCCATGGCGGCGGCGACGGTGTAGATGGCGACCAGCCTCGCATGCACCGGCACGCCGATGGCCATGGCGCGCAGGCGGTTGTCGCGGATCGCCTTGAGCGTGGCGCCGAAGGGCGAGTGCACGATGCGCCGCGCAATGAGGAACAGCACCAGAAGCACCACCAGCGAGTACATCGATGCCACCCGGCCGCCCAGGTCGAACTCGAAGCGGCCCAGCAGCGGCGAGAACACCAGCCCCTGGATGCCGTCGATGCCGCCGGTGAGCCAGTCCAGCTTGTTGGCCAGCTCGAACAGGATCAGCGCAACGCCCAGCGTCACCATCAGCCGCGTGAGGTCCGAGCCGCGCAGCACGGTGAAGCTGGCCACGAAGCCCAGGGCCGCGGCCGAGACCATGGACACCAGCAGGCCCAGGTGGGGGTCCGGCATGATGTGCTTGGCGAACAGGGCGGCCGTATACGCGCCGAAGCCGAAGAAGGCCGCGTGCCCGAGCGACACGATGCCGCCGTAGCCGAGGACCAGGTCCAGCGACACGGCGAACAGCGCGATGATCGCGATCTGGTTGATGATCAGCGCGTGCGACGGCATCAGCAGCGGCGCGGCGAAGGCCAGCACCCACAGCACGCCCTCCCACCACTTGAACTTGCTCGCCTTCTGCAGGTGAGTTTGTGCGGGGATCATGCCTTGCCCCCCTGCCGCACGAACAGCCCGTTGGGCTTCCACAGCAGGATCACGATCATCAGGCTGTACACGATGAAGGCGCCCAGCTTCGGGATGTAGTACTTGCCCGCGACGTCGGCGATGCCCAGGAGCAGCGCCGCCAGCAGCGGGCCGGTGATCGAGGACGTGCCGCCCACGGCCACGACAATCAGGAAATAGATCATGAACTTCAACGGGAAGGTCGGATCGAGCCCCAGCACCTCCGCACCCAGTGCGCCACCCAGGCCGGCGAGGCCGGAGCCGAAGGCGAAGGTGGAGAGGAACACGATGTTCACGTTGATGCCCATGCCGGCGGCTACGCGCTGGTCGTCCACCGAGGCGCGCAGCCGGCTGCCGAAGCGCGTCTTCGCCAGGATGTACTGCAGGCCTACGGTGAGCGCGGCGCACACGGCGATGATGAACAGTCGGTAGTGGCCCATGCCCAGCGCGCCGATCTCCGTGCGGCCCTTCAGCCACTGCGGCAGCTGGATCAGCTGCTGCGTGGAACCGACGAAGTAGTCGACCGTCGCGACCGCCATGAACACCAGGCCGATCGAGAACAGCACCTGGTCCAGGTGCGGCTTGCTGTACAGCGGCCGGTACAGCGTGCGTTCGAGCACCGCGCCGAGCAGCGCCGAGCCGAGGAAGGCCAGGGGCAGGCAGACGATGAAGGGGACGCCCAGGCGCTGCATCAGCAGCACCGTGATGTAGCCGCCCGCCATGGCGAACGCGCCGTGCGCGAGGTTGATGAAGTTCATCAAGCCCATCGTCACGGCGAGTCCGACCGCCAGCACGAAGAGCAGCATGCCGTAGGCGATGCCGTCAAAGAGGATGGTGAGCATGTTCTGGGGAATGACGCCGCTGACGCGGCATGACTTCGCTGCGCTCAATGACAAATGACGAAGCCAGGATGACTGACTTCGTCATTCGTCATGCCGGCGCAGCCGGCGTCATTTCGTCATTATTTCGTCTTGCCCGGATCCTTGACGTCCTTGATGACGTCGAACTCCACGTTGTGCAGCTGGCCTTCCTTGCGCTCCACCTTGCGCAGGTAGATGTTCTGCACGACGTCGCGGGTCTGCGCGTCGATGAACATCGGGCCACGCGGGCTCTCGAAGATCTGGCCCTTCATTGCCGCCAGCAGCCCCTCGCCGCCGCCCTTGCCGCCCGACTTCTTGAGCGCTTCGTAGATCACGCGCATGCCGTCATAGCCGCCCACGGCCATGAAGTTGGGACGCAGGCCCTTGTTGGCCTTCTGGAACTCGGTGACGAACTTCTTGTTCACGGCGGACTGGTGGTGGGCCGAGTAGTGGTGCGAGGTCACCACGCCCATGGCCACGTCGCCCATGTCGTTGAGCTGGTCGTCGTCGGTCACGTCCCCGGTGCCGATCAGGCGGATGCCGGCCTTGTCCATCCCGCGCTCGCCGAACTGCTTCATCACCGCGGCGCCCGCGCCGGAGGGCACGAACACGAACAGCGCGTCCGGCTTGAGGTCACGCACCTTCTGCAGGAAGGGCGCGAAGTCGGGGCTGCGCAGCGGCACGCGCAGCGTCTCGGGGATCTTGCCGCCGTTGAATTCGAAGCGGCTCTTGAACCACTTCTCGGCGTCCAGGCCGGGGCCGTAGTCGCTGACCAGCGTCACCACCGTCTTGATGCCGTTCTTCGGCGCCCAGTCGGCCAGCGCCACGGACGCCTGCGGCAGCGTGAAGCTGGTACGCACGATGTAGGGGGAGGCTTCGGTGATGCTCGAAGTCGCGGCGGCCATCACCACCAGGGGCGTCTTCGACTGCGTGGCGATCGGCGCGACCGCCAGGGCGGAGGGCGTGATGCCCATGCCGGCCAGCACGTTCACCTTGTCGTTGACCACCAGTTCCTGCGCGAGGCGGCGGGTCTGGTCCGGCGAGCTGGCGTCGTCCTTGACGATCAGCTGGATCTTCTTGCCGGCGACGGTGTCGCCGTTCTGCGCCATCCACAGGCGGGCAGCGGCCTCGATCTGGCGGCCGGTGGTGGCCTGCTGGCCCGTCATCGGCAGGATCAGGCCGATCTTGAAGACGTTGTCCTGCGCCAGGCCCAGGCCGCTGGCGCCGAGCAGCGCCAGGGCGGCCGCGGTTTGAAGGAGTGTTCTCTTGTGCATGGCAGGGGGTCTCCTAGGTTGTTGCAGGCATACGAAAGGCTGCCTGCGTCAAAAGCGTCGGGGCGGATTCTGAAGCCGCGCCCCACCACTGCAAAACCACGCCGCGTCTAGCAGTTATGAGCATTTGCGATAGCAGGTCGCCTGTTATTCCGGGTGGCATGTCCATCGGGCCAGCGGCCCCGGCGGTGGAGTATCGCTGATGCATCCTAGCGCTGCCGAATGAGCCGCACGCCCGGCATGCGATCCAGGTGGGGCCCGTGCACGGCCTCGCGCAGGTTGCGCTGCGCCAGGCGCGAGTGCTCGCGCATGATCGCCTCGGCCCGCGCGCCTTCGCGCTGCGCGATCGCTTCCAGCACCTGCCGGTGCTGGTCCTGCGCCACCACCAGCATGTCCCGCGCCTTGGGCGTGTTCGCCTGCACGACCACGAAGCCCGAGGGCGACGCGAACGGCAGGTTCACCACCCGATCGAGCTCGCGCGCCAGCACCGTACTGCCCGACATCTCGGACAGCAGGGTATGGAAGCGCTGGTTCAGTTCCACGTAGCGCGAGAACGCGGCATCGTCCAGGGCCGGCTGCTCCAGCAGGGCATCGACGGCGTCCAGGCAGGCCCGCGCCTCGTTCAGCACGACGGCCGCCACCCCGCGCTCGGCGGCGAGCCGAGCGGCCAAACCCTCGACGGTGCCACGCAGTTCGATGGCGTCGGCAACGTCACGTTCGGAGAAGGTCCGCACCGCGTAGCCACCATTGGGCAGCGCCTCGATCAGTCCCTCCTGCTCCAGCCGCATGAGGGCCGAGCGGATCGGGGTGCGCGACACGCCCAGGCGCTCCACGATCGCCAGTTCGGCGATGCGCGCGCCGCCCGGCAGTTCGCCGGCCAGGATCATCTCGCGCAGCCGCAACTGCGCCTTCACCGCTTGGGAGGTACTGGCATCGTCACCGGGTAAACCCGCGATCCTGTCGCTCACGCTGAGGTTCCTGTATACATTCATGGCAGATTAGCGGTCACCGCGGACCGCGTCAACCCTGACCTCTACCTCTGGAGTTCAGCGACATACCCGGGTAAACCCGTGAGCATTGCTGTATACAAAGGGTATTCCCTTGCCTATGATGCGGGGCGAATCCTCCCCCTCCTCCAGAACATCCACCATGTTTCCCAAGAACGCCTGGTACGTCGCCTGCACCCCCGACGAAATCAACGACAAGCCCCTCGGTCGCACGATCTGCAACGAGAAGATCGTCTTCTACCGGCGTGCCGATGGTGCCGTGTCGGCGCTGGAGGACTTCTGTCCGCATCGCGGGGCGCAACTGTCGCTGGGCTATGTGTGCGAGGGCAACCTGGTGTGCGGCTATCACGGCCTGGTCATGGGCTGCGACGGCAAGACGGTCTCGATGCCCGGCCAGCGCGTGCAGGGCTTTCCGAAGATCCGCGCGTATCCGGTCATCGAGCGCTATGGGTTCGTGTGGGTCTGGCCCGGTGACGCCGCAGAGGCGGACCCGGCCAAGCTGCGCCACCTGGATTGGGCGGAAAGCCCCGACTGGGCCTACGGCGGCGGCCTGTACCACATCCAGGCGGACTGGCGCCTCATGGTCGACAACCTGATGGACCTGACGCACGAGACCTACGTGCACACCACCAGCATCGGGCAGAAGGAGATCGACGAGACCCCGGTCACCACCAAGACGGAGGGGGAGCACGTCATCACCAGCCGCTTCATGGAGAACGTGATGGCGCCCCCGTTCTGGCGCGCCAACCTGCGCGGCAACGGCCTGCCGGACGACCAGCCGGTGGACCGCTGGCAGGTGTGCCATTTCTATCCGCCGAGTTCGATCCTGATCGAGGTGGGCGTGGCGCTGGCAGGCAAGGGTGGCTACAACGCCGATCCGAAGTTCAAGGCGTCCAGCATCGTGGTGGACTTCATCACGCCCGAGACCGAGACGAGCATGTGGTACTTCTGGGGCATGGCGCGCAACTTCAACGTGAAGGACCGCAACCTCACGGCGCAGATCCGCGACGGCCAGGCGAAGGTGTTCGCCGAGGACACCGCGGTGCTCGAGGCGCAGCAGAAGAACCTGACGAAGTACCCGGACCGCAAGCTGCTGATGCTCAACATCGACGCCG
>DATAGN010000604.1:0-10809 GCA_036263715.1 Ramlibacter sp. | reverse complement strand
GTCGGTGCGCTCGGACAGCGTGCCGAAGGCATGGCCCCAGTCGCCGCCGAGGCGCGAGGCGCAGAAGGCCGAGAACACGGCCGCCGGGGCGGTCTGGCAGAGCAGACCGGCCTGCACGGTGAGCGCCACGTCCTGCGCGAGGCGGCGCGCCTCGACCTCGGTGGTCATCTCCTCGACGCGCATGGGCAGGCTGGCCAGCATGCGGTCCAGCGCCGGATGTGCGCCCTTCACGGGCGCGAGCTCGTCTTGCAGGGCACCCGCGGCATCGGCCTTGCGGATCGCACGCAGCAGGTCCAGCGCCATGATGTTGCCGGCGCCTTCCCAGATGGAATTGACCGGCATCTCGCGGTAGATGCGGGCCAGCACACCCTCGCCGCCCTCTTCCACGTAGCCGTTGCCGCCCAGGCATTCCATGGCTTCCTGCGCGAAATGGCTGCCGCGCTTGCAGATCCAGAACTTGGCGATGGGCGTCAGCAGCCGCGCGATCGCCGCTTCCTGCGCGTCGCCCCGCCGGTCGAAGGCGCGCGCCAGGCGCAGCGCGAGCGCCGTCGACGCTTCGCTTTCCAGGGCGAGGTCCGCCAGCACGTTGCGCATCAGCGGCTGCTCGATCAGGCGCTTGCCGAAGGCTTCGCGCTGCTGCGTGTGGTTCAGCGCCTGCGACAGCGCCTGCCGCATGAGGCCACTGGTGCCCAGCGCGCAATCGAGGCGCGTCATGGTGCCCATCTCGAGGATCTTGGGGATGCCGCGGCCCTCCTCGCCCACCAGCCAGGCCACCGCGTCGACGAACTCCACTTCCGAACTGGCGTTGGCCTTGTTCCCCAGCTTGTCCTTCAGCCGCTGGATGCGCAGGCCGTTGCGCGTGCCGTCCGGCAGCACGCGCGGCAGGAACAGGCAGCTGGGCCCGCTGGGCGTCTGCGCCACCACCAGGAAGGCATCGCACATGGGCGCGGAGAAGAACCATTTGTGGCCGGTGACGCGGTAGCGCTCGCCCCATGCGTCCTGACCGTCCGGTGCCGCGCGCGTGGTGTTGGCGCGCACGTCGGAGCCACCCTGCTTCTCGGTCATGCCCATGCCCATGGTCACGCCCGCCTTGTCGCGCCAGGGTGCCAGGCGCGGGTCGTAGCTGCGGCTGGTGAGCTTGGGGGCCCATTCCTGGTAGATCGCCGCATTCCCGCGCAAGGCGGGCGTGACGGCGTAGGTCATGGAGATCGGGCAGAGGATGGAGGGCTCGAGCTCGGTGAAGAGCATGAAGCCGGCGGCGCGCAGGACATGCGCGTTGCCTCCGGAAGCCGCCCAAGGCGTGCCGTGCAGGCCTGCGTCGACGGCCGCCGTCATCAGCGCGTGGTAGCTGGGGTGGAACTCCACTTCGTCGATGCGGTGCCCGAACCGGTCGTGCGTACGCAGCTGCGGCGTATGCACGTTGGCCAGCCGCGCGTGCTGCTGCATGTCGCCGCTGCCGGCCAGCTGGCCGAGCGCGCGCAGCGGCGCCGTGTCCAGGTGCGGTGCATTGAACTTCAGCGCATCCTGCAGCGGCCGGTTGATGTCGAACAGGTTCGCGTCCACCAGCGGCTTCGGCTGGTTGAACACTTCGTGCGTGGCGATGTCGGGCATGGCGCCTCTCCTGGCTGGCCTTGCCGGCAAGTATCGCGCACCTGCGTCTTCAAGTCGTGCCTTGCCCCGGGCCAGGGCAGGTCAGCCCGCCTGGCCCTCCACCGCGCGATAGCTTGCGACTCTCGGTCGCAAAATCCGCACGGCGCATTGACGTCAAGAGGTCTTCGAAGCGCCGCGGGACCTATCTCGCGGTCGCTTGTCCATGAACTCCTGAGGCGCGAGACGGCTTCGGTCGGATGTTGACAACGTGCCGAGGACCGGGATGGGTAGCCCGCCTGGGCGAAGTAAAGGAGGAGACGCGGGCTTGCCCGCGTCGGGGGACATTCGCACAGGCGGGCTGCCCGTCCCGGTCCGGTGCGTGACGCCGCCTAGGAGGCCGAGCTGGGACGCCGCTCCGCGTACACGACCGCCCACGTCGCGGTGACGTCGCGCACCTCCGCCTCCTGCAAGGCGCCCTTCTCCCGCAGCAGCGCATGCAAGGCAGGCAGGTGGTAATGCGGCACGGCGGGATACAGGTGGTGCTCGAGGTGGTAGTTCACGTGATGCGGGAACAGCGCGAAGCCGGCGATGCGGTTCACCAGCGATCCAGTCGTCACGTTGGTGCGCGCGGCCGTGAGCGGCGAACCCAGGTCCTGCACGCCGCCGTGCTCCAGGATCGCCCGCAGGCGCAGGATCGGTTGCAGCACGGTCACGAGCGGCACGATCCAGAGCAGCACGTACAGCAGCAGCCCTTCGCCGCCGCCCAGCGCGAAGGCCACGACCGGCGCGAGCCCATGGAAACCCACCACCCACCAGCGATCCGCCCGCGCCGCGGCGCGCAGCTGCGGCGAGGTGTCGTCCAGCGGCCGGATCGCCCGCTGCGTGTCGTCGTTGATCGCCGGCGCGCCGAAGAAGTAGGCGTAGGTCTTCCAGGCGTTCAGGCCGAGGACGTCCCGCAGCAGCTTGTCCAGCAGGTAGCGTTTGCCACGCGGATAGCCGCCGTGGATCGCCGTGTCCGGATCGTCCTCGCCGTACAGGTTGTTGTGGTGCAGCCGGTGCGTGACGCGGTAGGTGCACATGGACACGCCGCCGATGATCCCGACGAAGCGGCCGGCCAGGTCGTTCACGGTGCGATTCGCGAACAGCCGGTAATGCGCCGCCTCGTGCGCGAGGATGAACAGCCCGTGCTGCGCGATCCCGATCACGACGATGGCCAGCACGATCCAGGCACTGGGCCAGCTCGCCCAGGCGAACGCGATCGCGCCGGCGATCAGGCCGAAGGTCTGCCCGATCGCCGCGAGCGAGCGCCAGGCGGACAAGCGCGTGAACGGCGCCAGTTCGTCAGGCGTGAGCAGCCGGCGCGCCTGCGCATTGCGCGCCCCCGGTGCGCGCAGGTCGTTGCGGAACTCCTCGCCGGCGCGGGGCTGCATGGGCTCAGACCAGCTTGACCAGCTGCTTGCCGAAGTTGCGGCCCTTGAGCATGCCCAGGAAAGCCTCCGGCGCCGATTCGAGCCCCTGCGCCACCGACTCGCGCGGGCGCAGCTTGCCGCTGCCCACGAGGGTGCCGAGTTCCTGCAGCGCCTGCGGCCAGTCCTCCATGTGCTCGCTCACGATGAATCCCTGCACCAGCAGGCGGTTGGTCAGGATCAGCTGCGGGTAAGCCATGGGGATCGGCTTGCCGTCGTAGCCGGCGATCATCCCGCACAGCGCGACGCGGCCGAAGGCGTTCATGCGCAGCATCACGGCGTCCATCACCATGCCGCCCACGTTCTCGAAGTAGCCATCGATGCCGCCAGGGCACACTTCCTTGAGGGCGCGCGACAGCGACCCGGCGTCGGTGTGCTGCTTGTAGTCGACGCAGGCGTCGAAGCCCAGTTCTTCCACCACGTAGCGGCATTTGTCCGGACCGCCCGCGATCCCGACCGCGCGGCAGTTGCGTGCCTTGGCCAGGGCACCCAATGCGCTGCCCACGGCGCCGCTGGCGGCGCTGACGACGACGGTCTGCCCCGCCTGCGGCTGGATGATGCGGTTCAGGCCGTACCAGGCGGTCACGCCCGGCATGCCGACCGCGCCCAGGTAGTGCGACAGCGGAACGTGGGTGGTGTCCACCTTCTTCAGCGCGCCGGGCTGGTCCGCCTTGACGACGGCGTACTCCTGCCAGCCGCCCATGCCCACCACCTTGTCTCCGGGCTTGAACTTCGGGCTGCGGCTCTCCACGACTTCGCCCACGGTGCCGCCCTGCATCACCTTGCCCAGCTCCTGCGGCACGGCGTAGCTCTTGGCGTCGTTCATGCGCCCCCGCATGTACGGATCCAGGCTCAGGAAGTGGTGGCGCACCAGCACCTCGCCTTCCTGCAGCGGCGGCGTCTCGCTCTCGGCCAGCTTGAAGTTGGCGGCCGTGGCCTCCCCCGTGGGGCGGTTGTCCAGCAGGACCTGGCGGTTCTTCGGCATGGGGCTCTCGTTTCTCAGTCGGTGGAAATGGTGTTGGCGCCGGGCGCGGTCGGTGCGGGACGCTTGACGTACTTGAAGGTGCCGGTGGCGTGCGCGCAGGCGTTGCCCTGCGCATCGTAGATCGTCCCCTCGCTGAACGCCATGCTGCGCGTCCGGTGCATCAGGCGGCCCTTGCCGGTGAGCAGGCCTTCGCAGGGGCGCATGAAGCTGGTCTTCATCTCGATGGTGATCACGCCCAGGTCCTTGTCGACGCTGCGCGCAGCGGTCGCCATGGTCACGTCCAGCAGGGTCATGATGGCGCCGCCGTGCGTGACCATGAAGGAATTGAAGTGCTCGCGCTTCGGCAGGAACTTCAGCTCCGATTCGCCGCCTTCCATGCGCACGAGCTCGAAGCCCAGGTGCTCGACGAAGGGGATCTCGACGCCGAAAAGCTTGGGGGAACCCACGCCCTCAGCCCCCCGTCACCACGGACACGCCGCCGTCCACCGCGATCCACTGGCCGGTGATGTGCTTGCCGGCGTCGGAGGCGAAGAGCAGCGCCACGCCTTTCAAGTCCTCGTCGTCCCCCAGGCGGTTCAGCGGCGCGTTCTTCTTCAGGTTTTCGATGCCGATCTTCTCCAGCGTGCCGCGCGTCATCTTGCTCGGGAAGAAGCCGGGGCAGATGGCGTTGACGTTGATGCCGAACTCGCCCCACTCGCAGGCCAGTGCCTGGGTGAAGGTGATCACTGCGCCCTTGGAGGTGTTGTACGCCAGCGTTTCGTGGCCCATGGGATTGCCGCCGAGGCCGGCGATCGAGGCGATGTTGATGATGCGGCCCGACTTGCGCGGGATCATCGAGCGCTTGGCGATCTGCTGCGACAGTAGGAAATAGCCGCGGACGTTGAGGTTCATCACCTTGTCCCACGCCTCCACCGGGTGGTCCTCCGCCGGCGCGCCCCAGGCGGCGCCGGCGTTGTTGACCAGGATGTCCACGTCGCCCATGCGCTGCAGGGTCTCGTCGACCAGGCGCTTGATGTCGGCTTCCTGTGCGCAGTCGGCGGCGATCCAGCGGGCGTCGATGCCCGCGGCCTGCAGGTCGCCGATGGCCTCTTCCAGCTCGCCGGCCTTGCGCGCGGTGATCATGATGCGCGCACCGGCCTCGCCCAGGGCGTGGGCGAGCTGCAGGCCCAGGCCGCGCGAGCCCCCGGTGACCAGGGCGGTCTTGCCCTTCAGGTCGAACAGTTGCGAAATGGTGCGGGTGTTCATGGTTCTCCTTGCTTCTTGTCGTTGGTGATGCGGGCGCGCACGATGATCAGCACGATACCGGCAACCGTTGCCGCGACGCCCAGCACGGACAGGCTCCAGCCGCCGATGCGCGTCTCGTCGTGCGAGGCGATGCCCAGCACCAGCGCGAACAGGCCGCCGTAGATCAGCACCCAGGCGAGTGCGTCCATGCGGGCAAGCGTGCGTTCCTCGGGCATCAGAAAGCCTCTTCCGGCATCGTGGCGCAGGTCGCATCGCGCGTTTCCACCACGCGCAGCCAGGCGGCGATCTTCGGTAGCTCGTAGTGGAAGAAGTAGCGCGCGGCGCGCTGGCGTCCTTCGTTGGCCGGCTGCCTGGGCGTGGCGGGCACCGTCAGCAGCACGTCGAGCCAGGTCCACGCGATCACCAGGTGGCCGAAGGCCTGCATGTACGGCACGGCATTCGCCAGCGCGTCCGCGGGGTTCGCCGTGGCCCACGCGGCCTTGGTCGCGGCGCCCACTTCCTGCAGCGCCTGCCCCAGCGCGTTGGCATGCTCGGCCAGGTGCGGCTGCTGGATCGCGCGTTCGATGGTGCCGTTGATGCGGCCGGCCAGCAGCATGAGCCCCTTGCCGCCTTCCATCACCACCTTGCGCCCCAGCAGGTCGGCCGCCTGGATGCCGTGCGTGCCCTCGTGGATCATGTTCAGGCGGTTGTCGCGCCAGTACTGTTCCACCGGGAAGTCGCGCGTGTAGCCATAGCCGCCATGGACCTGGATCGCCATGGAGTTCGCTTCCAGGCAGAACTCGCTGGGCCAACTCTTGGCCACGGGCGTCAGCACCTCCAGCAGCAGCCGCGCTTCTTCCGCGGCTTCGGGCGTGCCGGTGTGCTGTTCGTCGACGAGCCGCGCGCATTGCAGCAGCAGGGCCAGGGCGCCTTCGCAGTACGACTTCTGCGCAAGCAGCATCCGCTTGATGTCGGCGTGCTCGATGATGCGGATCTGCGGCTGTGTCGGGTCCTTGCCCGCGGGGCCCACCGGTCGCCCTTGCGGCCGGTTCTTCGCGTAATCGAGCGAGGCGTAGTAGCCGGCCAGGCCCAGGGCGGTGGCGGCCAGGCCGATCCCGATGCGCGCCTCGTTCATCATGTGGAACATGCAGCGCAGGCCTTCGTGCGGCTTGCCCACCAGGTAGCCGATCGCCCCCGCACCGCCGCGCACCGGGTACTTGCCTTCGCCGAAATTCAGCAGCGTGTTGGTCGTGCCGCGCCAACCGAGCTTGTGGTTCAGGCCGGCCAGCGCGACGTCGTTGCGTTCGCCGGTGAGCTTGCCCTCGGTGTCCACCAGTTTCTTGGGCACGATGAACAGCGAGATGCCGCGCGTGCCCGGAATGAGCTTGCCGTCCGGCCCGGGGATCTTGGCCAGCACCAGGTGGACGATGTTCTCGGCCAGCTCGTGTTCGCCGGCGGAGATCCACATCTTGTTGCCCTTGAGGCGGTAGCGCGGGCCGAGCGGATCGCTTTCGAAGTCGGTGCCGTCGGGCATGGCGCGGGTGGCGATGTCGGACAGCGACGAGCCCGCCTGCGGCTCGGACAAGGCCATGGTGCCGGAGAAGCGGCCGGCGAATTCGTTGCGGGCGAAGACGGCCTTCTGCGCCTCGGTGCCGTGCACCAGCAGCAGGTTGGCGTTGCCCTTGGTGAGCAGGCCGCCGCCGATGCTGACCGAGGCGGTGGCGAAGAAGGTGCCCGCCGCCGCTTCGATCGTGTACGGCAGCTGCATGCCGCCTTCCTCGTAGTCCTGCGCGGCGGAGAGCATGCCGGAGGCGACGTAGGCGTCGTGGGCGTCATGCGTGGCGCGGGGCAGGATCACCTTCTCGCCGTCGAGGCGGGGTTCCTCGGTGTCGACGAGGCGGTTGAAGGGCGCGTATTTCTCGCGCGCGATGCGTTCGCAGGTGTCGAGCACCGCGTCGAAGGTTTCGCGCGAGTGGTCCGCAAACCGCGCGCGCTCGTTCAGCCGGTCGGCCTGGAGCCAGTCGTAGAGGAGGAAGTCGATGGTGGGGCGGAGGGAGGACATTCGGCGCTCCGGAAGGGCCTGGGTTTGCGACGCAGGTGAACGCAGAGTGCGCAGAGGTTACGCAGAGGACGCAGGGAATCCAGAAAAACCTGCTCCCGGTTTTCTCTGCGTCCTCTGCGTAACCTTTGCGTCCTCTGCGTTCCTCCTCTATGCGCTCAGAGGACTTCGAAGACGCCCGCCGCGCCCATCCCGCCACCAATGCACATCGTCACCACCACGCGCTTGGCGCCGCGGCGCTTGCCTTCGATGAGCGCATGGCCGGTCAGGCGCTGGCCGGAGACGCCATAGGGATGGCCCACCGCGATCGCACCGCCGTTCACGTTCAGCCGGTCATCCGGGATGCCCAGCTTGTCACGGCAGTACATGACCTGCACCGCGAAGGCTTCGTTCAGCTCCCACAGGTCGATGTCCTGCACCGTCAGGCCCAGGCGCTTCAACACCTTCGGCACGGCGAAGACCGGCCCGATGCCCATCTCGTCCGGCTCGCACCCGGCCACGGCGAAGCCCAGGAAACGGCCCATCGGCTTGAGGTTGTTGCGGCTCGCGTACTCCTCGCTCACCACCACGCAGGCGCCCGCGCCGTCGGAGAACTGGCTCGCGTTGCCCGCCGTGATCACGCCGCCGGGCAGCGCCGGACGGATGCCGCTGATGCTCTCCTGCGTCGTGCCTTCCCGCAGCCCCTCGTCCTTTGTGACGGTCACTTCCTTCGTGATCAGGCCCATCACCGCATCGGCGACGCCGGCCTTCACCGTGATCGGCGCGATTTCGTCGTTGAACTTGCCCTCGGCCTGCGCGGCACAGGCGCGCTGCTGGCTGCGCGCGCCGTAGAAGTCCATGGCGTCGCGGCCGATGTTGTAGCGCTTGGCCACCTGCTCCGCCGTCTGCAGCATCGACCAGTAGATCTCGGGCTTCTTCTTGTCCAGGTTCAGGTCGCGCAGCATGTGCTGGTTCATTTCCTGCTGCACGCAGGAGATGCTCTCCACGCCCCCGGCGACGAACACCTCGCCCTCACCGGCGATGACGCGCTGCGCGGCCAGCGCGATGGTCTGCAGGCCCGAGGAGCAGAAGCGGTTGACCGTCACGCCCGAGGCGGTGATCGGCAGGTCCGCCATCAGCGCGATCTGGCGCGCGATGTTGGCGCCGGTCGCGCCTTCCGGATTCGCGCAGCCCATGATCACGTCCTCGACCGCGTCGCCGGGGACGTTGGCGCGCTTGAGCGCTTCGCGCACGGCGTGGCCGCCGAGCGTGGCACCGTGCGTCATGTTGAACGCGCCCTTCCAGCTCTTGGTCAGGGGCGTGCGGGCGGTGGAGACGATGACGGCGTTGGTCATGGGAATGGCCTTTCTGCTTGGGATTCAGGGTGCCGGCGCGTTCAGGTTGCGCAGGAGCTGGTGGTAGAACCGGACGAGCTCGCCAAGGTTGGCGACGGAGATGCGTTCGTTGGTGCCGTGCAGCCGGGAGAAGTCCCCGGACCGCGCGCGCACCGGCGAGAAGCGGTAGATGTTGTCGGTGACGCCGGTGAACAGGCGCGAGTCGGAGCCCGCGATGTACAGGCCGGGGACCACCACGGTGTCGGGGAACAGCGAGCGCAGCGTGCGCTGCATCAGCAGCCACGACGGCGCCTGCGTCGACGAGATCGGCGTCGGGTCGTAGCCGCCCGGCAGCGGCTGGACGTCGATGCCGGGGCCGGCGACCTGGCGCACGTGCTGCAGCACCGACTCCCGGGTTTCGCCCGGCAGGATGCGGAAGTTCACCACTGCCCCCGCCTCGGCAGGCATCACGTTTTCCTTGTTGCCCGCGTTCACCATGGTCAGCGCCGTGGTCGTGCGCAGCATGGCGTTGGAGTTGCCCACCTTCTCCAGCTGCGCCCGCACGAGCGGTGCGAACAGCCACAGGTTCGACAGCGCCACGCGCTGGAAGCCAGACATCTCCGGCGCCGCCGTCTCGAACATCTCGCGCGCCACGCCCCGCAGACCGGCGGGCAGCTGCTGCTGTTCGATGCGCTGCAGCACCGGCGCCAGGCGGCCGATCGCGCTGGTGCCCGGCGCGGGCGGCATCGAGGAATGGCCGCCGGCGGTGCCGGCCTTGAGCGCGACGGAGAGGTAGCCTTTCTCCGCCGTGCCGACGATCGCCACCGGCGCCTTCACGCCCGGCATGACGCCCTCGGTGAGCACCAGGCCTTCGTCGAGCACGAACTCCAGCCGCAGCCTGCGGTCCTGCAGCATCTTCGCCACAAGGCCCGCGCCCCGGTCGCCACCCACCTCTTCATCGGCGCCGGAGACGATGTACACGGTCTGCCGCGGCTGGAAGCCCGCGGCCAGCAAGAGCTCCACCGCTTCCAGCTGCGCGACCAGGTTGCCCTTGTTGTCCCAGGTACCGCGCCCCCACACGTAGCCGTCCTTCACCACGCCGGCGAAGGGGGGCTGCTGCCACTGCCCTTCGGTGCCTGGGGCGATGTCCACCACGTCGTGATGCGCGAGGAAGGCGACGCCCCGGGCAGCGGGGTCGGTGCCGGGCCAGGTGTAGAGCAGGCTCAGGTCGCCCACGATCTCGCGCTTCAGGCGTGCGTGCACCAGCGGAAAGCGCTGCTGCAGGTGGGCGTGGAGCTTGCGGAATTCCTCCGCGTTGGCCAGCGGGTCGTCCGCACTGGAGATCGTGCGGAAGCGCACTGCGCCGGCCAGCTTGTCCGCCACCGCGTTCGCGTCGAAGGCGAGCGGCGGCGCTGGCGGCACCTGCAACTGGCGTGATCCCTGCCGGAACGTGTTGATGCCCACCGCTGCTGCCAGGAGCAGCAGGGCGGTGAGCAACACGAGCAGGGTACGCTTGATCATTCAGGGAGCCCTGGATCCCCGCCTGCGCGGGGATCACGGGTACTTAGCTGAACGTCTTCCCTTCGGAGGCCAGCTTCAGCAGCAGCGGCGCCGGCTCCCAGAACTTCGCGTCGTCGCGCGGGTTGGTCGAGAAGCGCTTCATCGCGTGCACCACGTTGAACAGGCCGACCTGGTCCGCGTAGAGCATCGGGCCGCCGCGGTGGATGGGGAAGCCGTAGCCGGTGATGTAGACCATGTCGATGTCGCTGGCGCGGGCGGCGATGCCCTCTTCCAGGATGTGCGCGCCTTCGTTGACCAGCGCGAACACCAGCCGCTGCACGATCTCCTCGTCGGTGATCTTGCGCGGCGTGATGCCCAGCGATTCGCGGTGCTGCACGATCATGTCCTCGACCAGCTTGGACGGGATCGCGTCGCGCTTGCCTTCCTTGTAGTCGTACCAGCCGGCGCCGGTCTTCTGGCCGAAGCGGCCCAGTTCGCACAGCTTGTCGGCGGTGCGGCTGTAGAGCATGTTGGGACGCTCCTGCGCGCGCCGCTTGCGGATCGCCCAGCCGATGTCGTTGCCGGCGAGGTCGCCCATGCGGAACGGGCCCATCGCGAAGCCGAACTTCTCGATGGCCTTGTCCACCTGCTGCGGCGTGGCGCCTTCGTCCA
>DATAGN010000603.1:0-21478 GCA_036263715.1 Ramlibacter sp. | reverse complement strand
TCCGGGCCGCGCCGCTACCGCGCCTGCGAGAACGCGCAGACCCATGGCATCTGCAACTTCGCCGTACCGGCCCACGATCCCAATCCGCTGTGCGTGGCCTGCCGGCTCACTCGGGTGCTGCCGGACCTCTCCCAGGAGGGCAACAAGGAACGCTGGGCCGCGATCGAGGTCGCCAAGCGCCGCCTGTTCTACACGCTCGGCCAGCTCGGCGTCATCACCGTGAACCCGCCGCCGGGACATGTCGAGCGGCTGGTCTTCGAGTTCCTGCAGGATCAGCCGGGGCAGAAGGTGATGACCGGCCACGCGGATGGCCTGATCACCATCAACATCGCCGAGGCCGACGACGACGAGCGCGCGCGGCGCCGCGTGGAGCTGCACGAGCCGTACCGCACGCTGCTCGGCCACTTCCGCCACGAGTCCGGCCACTACTACTGGGACGTTCTGATCCGCGACGGCAACCGGGTGGAGGACTTCCGCGCAGTGTTCGGCGACCACGAGGCCGACTACATGGAGTCGCTGCGCAAGCACTACGAGCAAGGCTGTCCGCCAGACTGGGAGCAGCGGCACGTGAGCTCCTATGCGGCCTGCCACCCGTGGGAGGACTGGGCGGAGACCTGGGCGCACTACCTGCACATGGTCGACCTGCTGGAGACCGCCGCCGCCTACAACACGCGCGTGACACTGGACGATGGCGGCGACCAGGACAGCGAAGACGTGGTGGATCCCTTCGAAACCGGAGGCGTCGACTTCGACGACCTGGTGCAGCAGTGGGTGCCGCTCACCTTGCTGGTGAACAGCCTCAACCGCAGCCTGGGCCAGGGAGATGCCTATCCCTTCGCCCTGTCCGGCGGGGCCATGGAGAAGTTGCGCTTCATCCACGACGTGATCAGCGAGGTGCGGATCACGGGGCGCCTGGAGCGGCAAGCGACGTCGGCGCCCGGTGGCGCCGCTGCACCTGTGGTGTCCGAGCAGCAGCCGGCATGATGGCGCGCGGGCCGCAGACCTTCGCATCCATGGCGAGCAGGACCCGCCGCAGCCATGCGCTGGCAGCGTTGGCGATGGCAACGCTGCTGCTCTCCGGTTGCGCCCTGCTGTTCCCGGCGGACTCACCACTACGCACCAGCATTTCCCTGTCCGTGCCGAGCGACATGGGCCGCCCGCCGTGGCTGCAGCGGCGCGTCGCGCTGATGGACGCGGACTGGGACCGGCCGATCGCGTTGAAGCTCTCGTATGCGCTTGCGCCGCCCTCGGGCGTTGGGGCAGCCGTCGCACGCGGAAATTGACGCAGCGTTGCGCACTCGGTATCGTCGCTGATCCATGGTGCCCAACAACACGACGCTGCAGGACTGGCTGAGGGCACACGACGCACTGGTCGAAGCCGAACGCAATTTCGCGGTATTGACCACGGAGTTCGCGGCCGGCCGCGTGTCCCAGCAGGACCTCGATGCCGCCTGGCACCTGCTGCGGGCCCAGCGCGCGCTCTGCGACGCCGTCTTCCAGAAAGCCGTCCAGAACTTCGGCAATGCGCCGTAGCGCGCGGAGCGCTTGATGCGCCCTGTCAGCGCAGGCCGACGAAGCGACTCGCACCTTCCGCGATTGCGATTTGCAGCGCGACCCCCACTGTCGAGGATATCAGCAGCATTTCTGGAGGCCGATTGACGGTCAGGGTGTTCTTGGTCGAGGACTCGCTGCAAGTACGTGATCAGCTTGCCAGCCACCTCGCGTCCGCCGGCCGGTTCCGCGTCGTGGGCCACGCCACGAACGAGACGGAGGCGAACCAGTGGCTGCGCGAACACGTGGGCGAGTGGGACGTGGCCGTGGTGGACCTCGTCCTGGAACACGGCAGCGGGATGGCCGTCCTGAGCAAGGCCTCGCGCCTGCCCGGCGCCGGGAAGATCGCGGTGTACAGCGCGTATGCGACTTCCGCAGTCGAAGAGCACTGCAGGGCCCTCGGCGCCGACGCGGTGTTCGAAAAGGCAGACCCGAAGGGACTTCTCGCGTGGCTCAGCGGCCTCGGTGCTGCGCCGCTTTAGCCAGCTGAAGGCCTCCATCGACAGGCGTTTCCTCGGCCACGATCTCCCCCGCCGCATCCCGGCGGAAGGTCACATGGCACATCCACCGCGCGTCGTCGGTTTCCGGGTGGTCGGTGCGCTGGTGCGCCCCGCGGCTTTCGGTGCGTGCCAGCGCGCCGCGCACGATGGTCCGGGCGACCGCGGCCATGCGCCGCGCCTCCTGCAGCGCGATCGCGTCCGCGATGTCGGCGGCGCGAGCGTCGGCCAGGCGCGCGGCCAGGTCTGCGAGCGCCTCGCTGCCCGCGCGCAGCGGCGCGCCGGAGCGCCAGATGCCGGCGCAGTTCGCGACGATGGCCGCGATCTCCTGCTTGGCCTCCTGTGCGCCGCTCGCGCGGCCGCGGCAAGCCTCGGCCAGGCGGTCGAGCGCCTGCGCCTGCACGGCCGGCCAGTCACGGATGCGAGCCGGACCCAGGGACTGCGCTGCCGAGCGGCCGGCCAGCGCGCCGAACACCAGCGTGTCGGCGCAACCGTTGCCCGCGACCCGGCTGGCGCCGTGCACGCCGCCGGCCGACTCGCCGCCGGCAAAGAGGCCAGGCACGCCCGTGGCCCCGCGCTCGTCGATGGCGATGCCGCCCATCACGCTGTGCGCCGCGGGTGCGACGATGGGCGGCTGGCGCGCGGGATCCACGCCGGCGCGGCGCAGGCGGCTGCAATGGGACACGTAGCTCTCCAGCCGCTCCGGCGCCAGCAGCGTTGTGTCGAAGATGACACCGCCTTCCGGCAGGCCGCGGCCCTCGTCGATCTCGCGCTGGATGTGCAGCGCCATCTTCGCCTTCTCGATGCCGCGCTCGCCCAGCGGCGGGTTCACCCGCAGCATGAAACGCTCGCCCTGCGCGTTGCGCAGCTGCGCGCCGTCGCCGAGCATGGCAGTGGGCATCTCCATGCCGCGGCACGCGGGCGGCCACACGGTCACCACCGGCTCGAACTGCACGAACTCCATGTCGACGAGGCGGGCGCCCGCCTGCAGCGCGATGCCGAGGGCATCCGCCGCCACGTCCGCCGGATAGGTGCTGCCTGGGTAGAGCCGGCCGATGCCGCCGGTGGCGAGGATGGCGGCGCGGGCCTGGACGCTCACGAACGATGCGCTCCGGGGCTTCCACAGCAGCGCGCCGAAGACCCTTTCGCCATCGCCCAGGAGATCGACGAGCTTGCACGGACTCAAGGTCTGCACGCCGAGCTCGCGCGTGCGGGCTTTCAGCGCCTGCAGCAAGGCGCCGCCGGTGCCTTCCGGCACGTACACCGAGCGCGCATAGGTATTGCCGGACAGGTGGCGCTGCGCTGTCCTGCCGTCGCGCATGGCGAACGGCACGCCGAGCGCCGCCAGCTCCCGGTACGCGTCGACCGACTGCTGCGCGAGGATGCGCACCAGGCGCCGGTCGTTGATGCCGTAGCCGCCGCGCACCATGTCGTCGAACAGGACTTCCGGCGCGTCGCGCGGATCCTCCGAGGCAATGGGCGCATTGAAGCCGATGACGTACGGGGACGCGCCGTGCGCGTGGAAGGCCATGGTCACCTGGGCGCCCTGCTCCCGGGCCGCGACCGCAGCCCGGTAGCCGGCGAGTCCGCCCCCGAGCACGAGCACGTCGGTCGAGAGCGTTTCCACCGGGATCCTCATCGCCTTGCCATTTTCCTTGCTGCAACCCGGGTGGCCGGCGCCGCGTCCGGTCCACCGGCCTCGCGTGACCGGGCCGCCGCGGAGCGCAGCAGGTCCCGCACCATCACCTCGGTTCCGTTCACCAGCAAGGTGCTGGGCCGGCGGCTCGCGGTGACCAGGGCGACGTTGCTGCGCACCTGCGGCCGCACCAGCGTGCGCACGGCCAGCCCGGGAAAGCCCTGCTCGCCCCACAGCACCGATTCGGGCACGACCGCATGGCCGCAGCCGGCGCGCACCAGGTCGGGGATGGAGCCGAGTGCGTCGATCTCCAGCGCGAAGTGCAGCGGCACGCCCTGCTTGGCCGCCTCGGCCTCGATCAGGATGCGGATCGGATGCGGGTTGGCGGGCGAAATCAGCCGCAGGCCGGCCAGCGCGGAGAGCTTCACGGTGCTGGCCTGCGCGAACGGCTGCGCGTCATCGACGCGGCTCAGGAGGCACAGCGCCTCCTGCAGCAGCGGCTCGATGCGCAGCACGCTGGAGCTCGCGGGGTTGTGCACGACCGCCACGTCGAGGCGGCCGGTGAGCAGCTGGTCCTGCAGCGATGCCGACAGGCCTTCGGTGATGGCAATCTGCGCACGCTCGTAGCGGGCCTGGAAGGACCGCACCAGCGGCACCGTCAGCGCCCGCGCTATCGAGGGCGGCATGCCCACGACGACGCGGCCGATTGCATCGCTGTCGACGCCGTCCAGCGCGGCGCGCCCGCTTTCCAGCTGGCTCATGGCGCCTTGCGCATACGAGAGGAAGCGCGCGCCGGCTTCGGTGAGCACGACCCCGCGGCCGTTGCGATGGAAGAGGTTGCGTCGCAGCTCCACCTCGAGCGCCCGGATATGCCGACTCAGCGCAGGCTGGCCGATCCGCAAGGCGGTGGCGGCATGACTGAGGCTGCCGTGGCGCGCCACTTCGGCAAAGAGTTCCAGCTGCCTCAGGTTCATGCGCCGCCCTTCCTGCGTGCTATGCCTCTTCCAGCATAGCAGCCATCGGCAAAACGGTCGTGCGCCGCGGCGTGCCGTTCCTAGAATTCGGCAAACCCGCCGCGCCTTGCGGCGACAGGAGTCGCCATGTACACCGCCAGCATCGGCGCGCCCATCACGGCGCGCACTCCGGACCAGGAAGCACCGCGCTACCGCAGCATCGTCGCCACGCCCGCTTCGCCGCACATCGGCGCCGAGATCGGGGGCGTGGACCTCACCAAGCCCTTGCCGTCCGAGCAGGTGGCGGAGATCAAGGATGCGTTCACCCGCTACCAGGTGATCTTCTTTCGCGACCAGCGCATTACGCACGACGACCAGATCCGCTTTGCCAGCCTGTTCGGCCCGCTGGGCAAGCACGTCGGCGCCAACACGATCAGCAAGCCGACCGAAAACCCGCTGGTTCGCAAGTTCCACTACGACCACACCTCGGAGCGCGTGTCGGGCGAGAACTGGCACAGCGACCAGTCGTGCGCGGCCAAGCCGCCCCTGGGCAGCATGCTGTACCTGCACACGATCCCGCCCGACGGCGGCGGCGACACGATGTTCGCCAGCACCTGCGCGGCCTACGACGCGCTGTCCGACCGCATGAAGAACTACCTGAGCGGGCTCACGGCCACGCACGACGGCGCGCGCGTGTTCGGCCCCGGCACGCCGAAGTCCTCGCACCCGGTCATCGTGCGGCACCCCGAGAGCGGGCGACGCGGCATCTACGTCAGCTGGGACTTCACCAGCCACATCAACGAACTGCCGCGCGCCGAAAGCGACGCGCTGCTCGCCTTCCTGTACCGCCACATCGGGCGCGACGACTGGGCGTGCCGCTTCCGCTGGCAGCCGCACTCCATCGCCTTCTGGGACAACCGCTGCGCGCAGCACAAGGCGATCTGGGATTACTGGCCGAACGTCCGCTCGGGCTTCCGGGTGCAGATCGAAGGCGTCGAGGCGCCGTTGCCCGGCTGATGGCTGGCGCGCGTCTTGCTGCCACCCGACCGCAAAGGAAGACACCATGATGAATCGTCGCACCGTGGCGCTCGGGATGCTCGCCGCCGCCCTCCCCCCTGCCTTCGCGCAGGCCTATCCGGACCGCGCGATCCGGCTGATCGTGCCCTTCGCGGTCGGCGGATCGTCGGACGTCATGGCGCGCGCGCTGGGCAAGCAGTTGTCCGAGCAGATGGGCGTGCCCTTCGTGGTGGAGAACCGGCCCGGGGGCGGCGGCGGTGTCGCGATGGAAGCGGTGGCTCGCGCGCCGGCGGATGGCCACACGCTGCTGTACGGGACCATCGGCACCAACGGCGTGGCGCCCGTGCTGTTCAAGAACCTGCCGGTCGACCCGGCCCGGGACCTGCAGGCCGTGTCGCTGCTCGCGCTGAACCCCAGCGTGCTGATCGTCAGCAGTGCGCTGCCGATCAAGTCGCTGCCGGAACTCATTGCCTATGCCAAGGCGAACCCGGGCAAGCTCACCTATGCGTCGGCCGGCAACGGATCCATCTCGCACCTGGGCACCGAGCTGCTCAAGACCAACGCAGGCATCCAGATGGTGCACGTGCCCTACAAGGGTGGCGGCGCCGCGTCGAGTGACCTGCTGGCAGGCACGGTGTCGGTCATGCTGGAGACGATCACCAATGCGATGACGCTCGCGCGGACCGGCAAGGTGCGCGCGCTGGCGAACTCCGGCAGCAAGCGGTCCCCGGCGGCTCCCGAGCTGCCGACGTTCGCCGAGGCGGGGCTGGCCGGCTATGCCGTGGACAGCTGGACGGGCCTGTTCATCGCCAGCGGCACGCCGCGGCCCGTCGTCGACCGCCTGCATGGCGAGATCGTCAAGGCCTCGCGCAACGCGGCGTACCGGCAGGTCATGGCCGGCATGGGCGTGGAAGCGGCGGCAAGCGCCTCGCCCGAGGATTTCGCGTCCTTCGTGAAGGCCGAGAACGCGAAGTGGGCGCACGTGGTGCAGGTGACGGGCACCAAGGTCGACTGACCGTCATTCCCCCGGACGCTATGCTTCGAGCTTCCTCGAAGCAGGGTGAACATGCACGACCACAGGCTGCTCGCGGTCATGGTTGCGGACGCGGTGGGCTACTCGCGCCTGATGGCGCAGGACGATCGCCGCACGCTCGCCGACCTGGACGCGGCCCGCGCGATCTTCAGCCGCCTGGCCGATGAGCACGGCGGCCGCATCGTGGACACGGCCGGCGATTCCGTGCTGGCGACCTTCGACACCGCATCGGGCGCCGTGCAGGCCGCGCGCGCCATCCAGGCGGCACTTGCGGAGGCTGCCGCCGGAGGCGACCCCACCACGCGCCTGCTCTTCCGGATCGGCGTGCACCTGGGCGACGTCCTGGTGAAGGCCGATGGCAGCGTGTACGGCGATGGGGTGAATGTGGCCGCGCGGCTGCAGGCGCTGGCCGAGGCGGGGAGCGTCTGGGTGTCGGAGGCCGTGCGTTCCGCAGTGCGGGCCGACGTCGTGGCGGCGCTCGAGGACGCGGGCGAGCACCAGGTCAAGAACATCGCCCGTGCGATCCGCGCTTTCCGGCTGGTGCCAGCCGACACGCCGGTGACGCAGCGTCCCGCCGAACCAGGCGCCAGGCGCGACGCGCTGCCTCGCATCGCCGTGCTTCCCTTCCGTGATCTCTCCCCCGACGCGGCCTTCCGGTACTTCGCCGAGGGCCTCACCGAGGAGATCATCACGGCCCTCGGCAGGTTCAAGTTGATCCACGTGCTGACTGGCACCTCCAGCGCCGCCGCCGCCCGCGCGAACGCCGACCCGATCGCGGCTGCCCGCGGCCTGGGCGCCTCCTACGTGCTGCAGGGAAGCGTGCGGCGCGCCGGCGACCAGCTGCGCGTGCTGGCGCAGCTGGCCGAGGTGCAGGAGGGCTCACAACTCTGGACGGAGCGCTTCGACGGCAAGGTCGAGGAATCGTTCGCGATCGAGGACGAGATCACGCGCCGTGTCGTCAACCTGGTGCAGCCTGCGATCGAGGAGCAGGAGATCCGGCGTGCCAGGCAGCTGCCACCGGGCAACCTGGCAGCCTACGACCTGTACCTGCAGGCCGTGCCCCTGATATGGAGCATGCAGGAGCCCAAGAACCGGCGCGGGCTGGAACTGCTCCAGCGCGCCCTGGAGATCGATCCGCGGTTCGTGCGGGCACTCTCCCTGTGCGCACAGGGGCTCGAGCTGCGCCTCACGCGCAGCTGGCCCGCGTTCAGCGAGGACGACGCGCGGCTGGCCGTGCGCTGCGCGCGGGAAGCCGCCCGGGCCAACAGCGACGCGAGCGCGACCGCCATGGCCGGCGTTGCCCTGATCCACGTGGCGCGCGACTTCGATGTCGGGCTGAAGCTGGCGCAGAACGCCCTGCGCGCCAATCCGGGCAACGGCCTCGTCATGCAGCTGGCGGGCTTCGCCCACATTGCGGCCGGCGACCTGCACGAAGCCGTTCGCCTGTTCCGCCAGAGCCGTGACCTCTCTCCGCACCCGCGCGGTGCCGCGGCACCGCTCACCGGGCTTGGCACCGCGCACTTCCTGCTCGGGGACATCGACGAGTCCCTGCGCTGCTTCACCGAAGTGGCGGATTCGGGGCTGGACTACGACGCCACCCATGTCTATTGGTGCTGCAGTGCCGCCGAAGCCGGCGACATCCAGCTGGCCCATGAGCTGCGGGACCGCGTCATCCAGGCGCAGCCTGCCGCATCGCTTCGGCTGGCGCGTGAACGTTTGCCCTTCCGGGAACCCGCACGGCTGCAGCGCGTGATCGCCGCGTTGCGCAAGGCCGGCTTCGAGGAAGGCTGACCCTTGCACGAAGACCGGGCCGGCCGCAGGCGTGGCTACGCAACCGACGCGCGTTCCAGCGTGAAGCTGCGGTAGCCCCTTTCGCTGGGCGGGCCGAAGCTCACCCAGCCTTCCACCGGCGCGCCGCTCGCGTGCAGCGCGCTGATCATCGAAGCGGTGGTGAAACTGATCGCGCCGAGTTCGTCGGTGCGCAGGCGGCACACCGGGTGGCGCTCGTCGTCGAAAGCGCCCAGCGCGGACTGGATGTCGGCCAGCACCGGCGCCCCGGCCCCGAGTCGCGCATCCAGCGAGCGCAGCCGCGCCACCGAATTGTCCTCGCCGTCAGGAAAACGGGCGCCGCGCGCCAGCGGATGGTTGGTGTGCAGCGACCGGTCGGGCGCAGGCAGCGGAACCTCGTCCACGCCCTCGCACGAGGCTTCCAGCGACACAATCGTCGCAGCGTCGGCCAGCAGGTAGTGCTGGTTGGTCGCATGCGGCAGCGCGCGGCACACGGCAGCCGCCTCCGTGGCCGAGCGCGCTTGGAGCAGCCGGCGCACGACGAAGGCCACCGGCAGTCCTTCGGATGCGGAAGGCAGCTGCGGGATCGAATTGACGCACACGGCGACGCCGGCATCGTTCACGCCGAGCAGGGCCAGCATGCCGGCGATCGTGACCACCACGCAGCCAGGCCGGCCGTCGGCGGGGGCATGCTGCACCAGCCGCTGCAAGCCGTCGGTGTAGGCACCGAGGTCCATGTTCTGGCCGGCCCAGGTCACCCCGGAAGCATCGTTGCGCAGTCCGACGGTGCTGCACTTGTGCAGCGGCGGCACGGCCGCATCCAGCCGCCGGCGGAACGCCCACTCCTCGTCCAGCAGCTGCAGCGCGTACACCTCGTCCCGCGGAAGGCCGCTGCCTTCGGCGATGCCTTCGAGCTCGCGCGCCAGGTGCGGCGTGTGGCGCTCGATCGCGGCTTCGAACCTCGACTCGCGCAGCAGGCGTGTGCGGTGCGCCGCCGGATCGACGACGCCCTGCCGGCGCCACCCCGAAAGCAGCGCCTCGCAGTGCGCCCTGATCGCATCGCCCATGGCGCGGCCCTGGGCGAGACCGCGCTCGTGCGGCGAGCCGCCGACGGCCAGGAGCGGTGCACGGTCTTTCATGGCAATCGGGTTCTCAGACGATCGCTTCGCGAAGCGAGCGGCTGTAGGGATGGTCCGGCTGGCCATAGAACTTCGAGGCAGGCGCGACTTCGACGAATTCGCCCGCGCGCATGACGGCAATGCGATGCGAGATGTAGCGCGTGGCTGCCAGGTCGTGCGAGATGAACAACGCGGCGAAGCCGTGCTCCTGCTGCAGGCTGCCGATCAGGTTGAGGATCTGGCTCTGGATGGAGACGTCCAGCGCGCTCACCGCCTCGTCGAACACGATGAAGCGCGGGTGCGTGATGAGGGCGCGCGCGATGGCCATGCGCTGCCGCTGGCCGCCGGAAAGCTCCCCCGGAAAGCGGGTGGCCAGGGCGGGATCGAGGCCGACCATCGCCAGCATGGCCGCCACCTTCTCCTGCCGCTCGGCGCGCGTGCCGACCTGCTGGATCTCCAGCGGCTCCGCGATGGATCGCGCGCAGCGCAGGCGCGGGTTGAGCGCCCATTCGGGATGCTGGAACACGACCGACAGCGCACCTTCGCGGCGCAGGCCGGCATGGAAGGGCCGCTTCTCGAACAGGAACTCGCCCGAGCTCGGCCTCACCAGACCGAGCATCACGCGCCCCAGCGTGGTCTTGCCGGAGCCCGACTCGCCGACGAGGCCCACCGTCTCGCCCGGCGCGATCTGCAGCGATACACCGTGCACCGCGGGCACGGCCACGCGCTTCCACACGGGCCCGGTGCGGTAGGTCACCACCAGGTCCTTCATGCTGATGATCGGCTGTTGCACGATCGGCCGGCCGGGCAGCACTACGAGGCCTCCGTCGGCGCCGGCACCGGCTGCAGCCGCTGCTCGGTGGCGAAATGGCAGGCGACCTGCCGGTCGGCGAGCTGGATGTCGGCGGGACGCTGGGTGCGGCAGACATCCTGTGCAATGGCGCAGCGCGGCGCGAACGCACAACCGCTGGCCCCTTCCCGCAGCAGCGGCGGCACGCCCGGGATGGTCTGCAGGCGTTCGCCCGGCTTCTCGTTGCCGGCCTGCGCGTGGATCAGCGCCTGCGTGTAGGGATGCGTCGGCCGTTCGAAGACGTCACTGCTGGCGCCCGCTTCGACGATGCGCCCGCCGTACATCACCGCGATGCGATCACAGCGCCGCGCGACGCTGCGCAGGTCGTGGCTCATGATGACGAGGCTCGCGCCCGTGTCGCTGCCCAGCGTCATCAGCAGCTCGAGGATCGCGCCCTTGATCGACGCGTCGAGCGAGGCGGTCGGTTCGTCGGCGATCACCACCGAAGGCTTGCGCGCGATGGCCAGCGCGATCACCACGCGCTGCGCCATGCCACCGGACAGCTCGTGGGGGAACTTGCGGGCCACCTGCTCCGGGTGGTCCAGCCGTGCGCGCTGCAGGAGTTCGTGCACCGCATTGCTGTCGTGCTTGTGTCCGAGCAGCAGGCCGACCTGCCGCCCCACCCGCATGGTCGGGTCCAGCGCCGTCATCGGGTTCTGGAACACGAAGCCGAGTTTCTCCCGGCGCAGGGCGCGCAGCTGTGCCGGGCTGCTGCCCAGGACCGACTGTCCTTCCAGCAGGATGTCGCCATGGTCGAAGCGCGCGTTGGAAGGCAGCAGCTTGCCGATCGCCATGCCCACCGTCGTCTTGCCGGAGCCGCTCTCCCCCACGATGCCCAGGCGCTGCCCGGCGTCGACGGTGAGGCTCACGCCATCCACCGCGCACACGCGGCCGTCGTGCGAACCGTAGGAGATGCGCAGGTCCTGGATGCGGATGCGCGCAGTCATTGCAGCTCGCGTCCCCGCAGCGGCTCGAGCGCGTCGCGTAGCGTGTCGCCCAGCAGCTGCACCGAGCCGATGCACAGGGCCAGCATCAGGCCGGGAACGAGCGCCAGCCACGGTGCCGTGGTGAGGTACACGGTGCCCAATTGCAGCAGCGAACCCAGCGATGCCGCCGGCGGCTGCACGCCGAAGCCCAGGAAGCTGAGCCCGCTTTCGATCAGCATGCCCACGGACAGCGAGAAGGTCAGCTGGATGAGCGCCACGCCCATGATGTTGGGCAGGATGTGCACCAGCATCGCGCGCAGCGACGACCCGCCGGCGATGACGCTGGAGACCACGAAGTCGCGCTCCACGATCGACAGCGTCACGCCACGGATCACCCGCACGAAGCGCGGCAGCGTGTCCAGCACGATGACGATGATGGCGGCCGTGTTCCCCATGCCGACGATGGCCGAGATCAGCAGCCCGAAGACCAGCGCCGGAAAGGCGAAGAGCACGTCCGCCAGCCGCGCGACGATCGCATCGAAGGTGCCGCCGTAATACGCCGCCGCGATGCCGATCAGCGTGCCGAGCACCGCCATGATGAGCACCGCCACCGACGAAATGAAGAAGGTGGTGCTGATGCCGCCCAGCACGCGCGGCAGGAAGTCGCGCCCCAGTTCGTCGGTGCCCAGCAGGAACTGCCGGTTCGGCGCCATCAGCCGCTCGCCGGCGCCGATCGCCTCCGGGTCGCCGAAGGGCAGGTAGGGCGCGAGCGCACCGACCAGGAGGAAGGCGAGCAGCAGGATCGCGGCGGCCAGGCCGAGCCGGTCGCCCACCACCCTGCCCAGCACCGAGTTCGTCGACACGAGCATCAGGTGGAAGAGCGCTTGGCGCCGATGCGCGGGTCGATGATCGCGTAGGCCACGTCGCAAAGCATGTTCATGGCGATGATGAAGAAGGCGGACAGCAGGACGCCGGCCTGCACGACGGCGTAGTCGCGCGCCTCGAGCGAGGTCAGGAAGTAGTAGCCCACGCCGGGAATCGTGAACAGGCGTTCGACCACCACGACGCCGCCCATGAGCCCCGCGAAGTAGATCGCGATCAGGGTCACGACCGGGATCGACGCATTGCGCAGGACATGGTGCCGCACGATCTGCCACGGCGTCTCGCCGCGGGCGACCGCCGCCAGGATGTAGCCCTCGGTCATCACGCGCATCACCGAGTCGCGCGTGACGCGCACGAACACCGACATGATCAGGATGCCCAGCGACAGCGTGGGCAGCGTCATCACCAGGACGTTGCCCCAGGGATCCTGCGAGAACGGCACGTAGCCGCCCACCCGCAGGCCGAGCGACCAGTACGAGAAGATGAAGATCAGCGCCGTGGCGATCACCGATTCGGGCACGCTGATGCCGAAGGCGCCGAACAGGCGCAGCGCGGCGCCCTGCTTGCCGCTGCCCGTGGCCACCGCCGCCAGCACGCCGAGCGGCACGCCCAGCAGCACGCCCACCGACAGGCTGACGATCGCGATCTCCGCCGTGGCGGGCAGGCGGCGCACGTACTGCGTCAGCACGTCGCTCTGTTCGACCATCGAGACACCGAAGTCGCCCGTCAGCACCGCCTGCAGCCAGCGGAAGAACTGCACGAACACCGGCTGGTCCAGGCCGTAGCGCCCGGCGATGTCCGCCTTGGTGGCGGGGTCGGCGAACGGCCCGAGCACGACGTCCGCGAAGCCGCCGGGCAGCAGGCGCAGGCAGACGAACACCAGCAGCGAGACGCCGAGCATCGTCACCAGCGCGATGGCGATCCTGGGCACAAGGAAGTAGACGAATCTCATGCTTCGCCCAGGTCACCCCGGGTCACCCGCCGCCGGCGCGGCGCAGCCCTAGCTGCGCTTGCTGGCGAATTCGGCGATGTGGTTGTAGTTGGAGGCCGGTGCGACGCGATCCAGCTTGATGTCGATGCGGTCCGGGCGATGGACGATGAAGTCCACCTTGGTCACCAGCGCCAGCAGGTTGGCGCCGTCGTCGATCTGGCGGCAGACTTCCACCAGGGCCGCATCACGCTGCGGTCCGATGGGTGCGGCCATCATCCTGTCGAGCGCCGCGTTCATGGCCGGCACGTTCTCGAAGTACCCCCGGTTCCAGACGGCGAAGGTCGGGTTCCACCACAGCGGCACCATGCCGGGGTCGCTGTAGCCCGCCATCCAGCTGGGGATCACCTCGAACTCGTTCTTGGTCCACACCCGGTTGATGAAGTCGGGCACCGCGACCTGCTGGATGCGCGCGTGCATGCCGACTTCGCGCAGGTTCTGCTGCATCAGCTGCGCCATGCGCGAGTACGCCGGGTCGCCCGGGTTCGTCATCAGTTCGAAGTCCACGCGGGTCTTGCCGGCCGCGGCCATCAGCTCGCGCGCCTTCTTCAGCCGTTCCGCGCGCGGCATCTTGTAGGCATCCAGGTCGCGGCAGGCAGCCTGGTTGAAGACTGAGGGAATCGGGTACTCGGGACGCGAGTGGCCGCCGAAGACGATCTTGGCGATGGCGTCGCGGTCGATCGCGAGGTTGAGCGCCTGGCGCAGGCGCTTGTCCTTGAACGCGGACTTCTCGCCCAGCGCGTTGATGTCCAGGCGGTAGAAGTTCGGCGTCTGCTGGGGCGTCACCGCCAGGCGGTTGTCGCCGTGCACCAGGCGGTTGATGTCGGGATTCGTGAAGGCTGCGAAGTCGATGCGGCCGTCACGCAGCGCAGCCAGACGCGCTGCCTCGTCCGGGATGATCGCGACGTTCAGGACATCGGCCTTGGGGAAGCCGGCGCGCCAGTAGTGCGGATTGCGCGTGAAGGTCCAGCTTTCCTTGGGCTTGTGCTCCGCCATCACGAACGGACCGGTGCCCAGGAAGCGCTTCATCGGGTCGAACGAGCCGTCCCGGAACTCCTTCATCGGGATGATCGAGGCCGTGATGTGGGCCACGGCACCCAGGAAGGCGGCGTTCGGCTGGGCGAGCTCGACGCGCACGGTGCGGTCGTTCACGGCCGTGAGCGACTTGAAGTCGCCCATCTGCTTGGCCCAGTACGAGGTGATGCGGTTGCTGGCCTTCTTCTTGTCCTCGTCGGTCCGTGCGGCGGCGACGCCGGCGGGGTTCATCTCCTGGCCTGCCAGCCGCTGGAAGCTGCCGATCACGTCGTCCGCCACCACCGGACGCCCGTTGGAGAACTTCGCGTTCAGGCGGATGGTGAACTCGTAGACCGTCGGCGACACCTGCCGCCAGCTTTCCGCCAGCAGCGGCTGCAGCTTGGTGTCCTTGTCCACCGTGAGCAGGGGCTCGTAGGTGAATTCGAGGTAGCGCCAGGACGCCGCGCTGGAGGCGCGATGGATGTCCATGAAGTCGATGTCGCCGCCGGCGCCCCAGAAGATCGTCTTCTGGGCCGCCTGCGCCTGCACCGGCAGGGGTGCTACCGTCATCGAGAGGGCCACCGCGGCCGCGGCGGCTGCCAGGATGGCCCGCAGGCCGGACCTGCGGGTAGCCGTGTGGCGTGAAGACATGAAGGCTTGCTCCTCGCGCGCTGCGCATCTCGGGTCGATCTCGCGCCGCACTGCAGCGGCACTTGCAGATTCATGTTAGCCAGATAGCAGACGCGACCCGGCTGTGGTTTACCCTATCAGTTCCGGGTGGCGCACGCGCGAACAATCCACCCACCCATTCGAGGGAGTCGACCCCGTGAAACATGCACTGAAGCTGCTGAGCCTTCCTGCCGCCGTCCTGATCGGCCTCGCCGGTTGCGCGACGACGCCCACCCCCTCCGGCATGACCGTCACCGAGGTGGTGCAGGTGAATCCCAAGCTCAGGGGTGCCGTTGCCCTGACGTCCGTCACCACGACCAAGGACGTTGCGGGGCTGGACGGCAATGGCTTCAGGAAGGCTCTGGAGGACACCCTGTCACGCGTGGGCTACCTGGCCCCCAACGCGAGCGCCGCTCCCTACAAGGTGACGGCCGAACTGCGCCAGCTGGAACATCCCCTGGGCAGTGCGGACCTGAACGTGACCTCGGAAGTGCAGTACACGGTGCGCGGCCCCAGCGGCCCGGCGCAGGACCTGCCGGTCATGGCGGTGGGAAGTGCGAAGACAACCGACGGCTTCGGCGCTGGGCAGCGCATGCGCGTGGCAAGCGAGCGCGCGATCCAGGAAAACATCAAGGTGTTCCTGAACCAGCTCTCCGGCATCGAGTAACCGCCGCGGCCGGCGGCGGGAGCTCCCCATGCACTTCGACGATTACCGCAAGCAGGACGCCGTCGGCCTGGCCGCACTCGTGCGACGCCGCGAGGCCAGCCCGCTCGAACTGCTGGAAGTCGCGATCGCGCGGGCCGACGCGATGCAGCCCTCCGTGGGCGCGCTCGCACAGCGCCTGTACGACCATGGACGGGAAGAGATCCGCCGCGGCCTGCCGGATGCGCCGCTCACGGGCGTGCCCTTCCTGCTGAAGAACCTGTCCGCGCAGCTGGCGGGAACTGTCACCACGGGCGCCTGCCGCCTGCTGCAGGACGCGGTGGCCCCGGCGGATTCGACCATCACCGAGCGCTATCGGCAGGCCGGCCTCGTCATCTTCGGCAAGACGAACTCGCCCGAGTTCGGCCTCTCCGCCTCCACCGAATCCACGATCCACGGCACGACGCGGAATCCCTGGAACCTGCAACGCACGGCCGGCGGGTCCTCCGGTGGCGCGGCGGCGGCGGTGGCGGCGGGCATCGTTCCGGCAGCGCACGCCAGCGATGGCGGCGGTTCCATCCGCATACCGGCGTCGTGCTGCGGCCTGTTCGGCCTCAAACCCACGCGTGCGCGCACGCCGGTGGGGCCGTGGGCGGCGCAGAGCTGGGGCAGCCTCGGCGTCATGCATGTGGTCAGCCGCAGCGTGCGCGACAGCGCCGCGCTCCTGGACGCGACGCAAGGTCCCGCCGAGGGCGACCCGTACATGGCCCCGGCCCCGGCGCGCCCGTACGTGCAGGAAGTCGCTACCGAACCACCGCGCCTGCGCGTGGCCTTGCAGCTCGCATCGATCTACGACGAGCAGGTGGACGACGCCTGCGTGGCGGCCGCCCGCGATGCAGCGCGGCTGCTCGAGTCGCTGGGTCACGCCGTCGAAGAAGCGCAGCCGCCCGCACACGCCGCGCAATTGGCCGAGGCCAACTGGATCCTCATCGCGACGGGCGTGGCAGCTTCGGTGGCGCGGGTGGGGCGCAGCATCGGGCGTGAAGTCCGGGAAGGCGACGTGGAGCCGGTCACCTGGCGCGCCCTGCGGTTTGCCGCTGGCGTGAGTGCCGAGGCCTACGCGCAGGCCCAGGAGACCGTGTACCTGCAGGGACGGCGCATGGCTGCGTTCCACAGGCAATACGACATCGTGCTGAGTCCGACGCTGGGCCAGGCACCGATTCCCTTCGGGCCGCTGGCCATGAACAACCCGGTGCCGGGCGACTACGGCGCGGCGATCCGCCGGTTCAGCCCCTTCACCAACCTGTTCAACATGACAGGGCAACCCAGCATGTCGGTGCCGCTGTACTGGAGCGCGGACGGCCTGCCGGTGGGCGTGATGTTCAGCGCCGCGTTCGGCCGCGAGGACCTGTTGTTCCAGCTGGCCGGCCAGCTGGAAGGCGCGCGCTCCTGGTTCGGCCGCGTTCCTGCCGACGCGACGGCGTAGGCACCGCGTTCAGTCCAGGAAGGCGCCGAACTGGTCCTGCAGGCCTTCCAGCCGCTTGGCCCGCTGCTCCACGCTAGGCGCGAGATGCCCGATCACCGCGTTCGTGAGCAGGTTCAGCAGGCTCGTGATGCCCGCGTTGCTGTCCCAGAACAGGCCCACTTCGGTGTCGACGTGGAACACGTCCCGGGTGAAGGGCCGCGCCCAGTGGCAATGCGCATCGGTGATCACCGCCAGCGGCACGCGCAGCTGCGAAGCGGCCTGCGCCAGCAGGCGGGCATCGCGCGAGTAGCGGCGGATGTCCACGAGCAGCACGTGCCGCTTCTTCTTGCCGCCGCTGGCGAAGAGTTCCGCATAGGTGCCGTTCGCGCCGTCGAGGAAGCGCACGCGGTCGCGCACGTATTCGAGCCGCGCCGCGAAATCCATCGCGACGCCCCGCACCGTCTGGTAGCCCGCCACGTACACCTCGTCGGCCGCCGCGATGTCCCTGGCGAGCTTCTGCCAGCGCGCATCGGTGGCGAGGTTGTAGACGGCCACCAGCGCACCGACCTCGCGTTCGAGGCTCGCCGACAGCGTCGCCTGCAGCGGAGCGCGCCCGCGCGCGAATTGCTCGTACCGATCGCCCACGTGCCAGGCGGACGACGACGACGCGCGGCTGACGTCCCGCCGCAGTTCGTCGAAGCCCGCGTAGCCCAGGGTGCGCAGGAAGCGGCCGACCGTCATCGGGCTCACCTCCACCTTGCGCGCCACCGAAGCGGCGGTTTCCAGCGCCAGTTCGCCGTGGTGCGCGGTCAGGTAGGCGGCCAGCAGCCGCTCCGAGCGCGTCATGCGCGCGGTGGCCGATTCGATGCGCGCCAGCAGCGGGCTTGTCTTCGCCGCGGTCATGCCGGTGCAGGATGCGCGGCACGCACCAGGCGCAGCAGTTCGGGCACGTCGATGGCCTCCACGCGGTGGCCGTCGCGACCGACCATCGTGCGCGCGGCAAGAAGCGCGTTGACGATGCTTTCCTCCACCGCTTCGACCACCGCCTCGAACAGCGGATCCAGGTGGTGGTGCGGCAGGTAGCTCGCATGGCAGAGACCCTGCGCATCGGGCGCCGCCTCCGGAGCGGTGGAGAAAGCCAGGAAGATGTCGCCCGAACCGTCGCCGGACGCCGTGCCGGTGCGGCCCATCCCGAGCCCCGCGCGGCGCGCGAGCCGCTTGGCCTGGCCGGGCAGCAGCGGCGCATCGGTGGCGACGATCGCGATGATGGAGCCCTGTTCGCGCGGCGGACGCGGCGTGGCCACGCGCATGTGGCGCCCCACCGGCACGCCGAAGAGGTTCAAGGCCGCGCGCACGCCCATGTTGGCCTGCACCAGCGCACCGACGCAGTAGTCCTGCCCACCGACGCGCGCGATGCGCGACGACGTGCCGATGCCGCCCTTGAAGCCGTAGCTGATCATCCCGGTGCCGCCGCCGACATTGCCTTCGGCCACGGGCCCGGGGCGCGCCGCCTCCAGTGCGTCCAGCACATGCTGCTCCTGCACGTGCATGCCGTCCATGTCGCTGAGCCAGCGGTCGCAGGTTTCGGCCACGACCGGAAGCAGCCAGGGATACGCGCCGCGATCGCCGCCCTGGCGCACCATCCAGCGCACCAGCGCCTGGTGCGCGATGCCCACCGAGTGCGTGTTGGTCACGGCGATGGGGCCGCGAAAGATGCCAGCCTCCTCGATCCAGTGCGTGCCGGTCATCTCGCCATTGCCGTTGAGCGAATGCACGCCCGCACGGACAGGCATGAGCGTGTCGCCGCGGCCGCGGGGCAGCACCACGGTGACGCCGGTGCGCACCGGGCCACTGCCGGTGACGAGCGGGCCGTCGCCGCTCACGAGCGTGGCGTGGCCCACCTCGACGCCGGGCACGTCGGTGATCGCGTTGTGCGCGCCGGTGCGACCGGAGAACGGCAGGCCGGCTTCGCGGCCGCGGGGTTGATAGGCAACTACCATTGACATGGCCGAATGTAGCCACCTAGCATGCCGGAGGCAAGCCATGTCACAGCTCCAACCCCGCACCTCCCCCACCCCCGCCTCCGCGCAGCTGAAGTTCGACTTCCCGGGCCTGAAGATCGGCGTCGCCGAATACGACGAGGGCCCGACCGGATGCACGGTGTTCCACTTCGAGAAAGGCGCGCATTGCGCCGTCGACGTGCGCGGCGGCTCGCCGGGACTGCTGGGCAGCTACCCCTGGACCGAGGCGATCTGCATCGCCGGCGGCTCGCTGTATGGCCTGGAAGCCACCACCGGCGTGTCGGCGACCATGCTCGAACAGCGCGAAGGCAAGGTCGGCTGGGGCCAGATCGCCACGGTGTGCGGCGCGATCATCTACGACTTCGGCCCGCGCACCAATTCGATCTACCCCGACAAGGCACTCGGCCGCGCAGCCTACCTCGCGGCCGAGGCGGGCGTGTTCCCGCAGGGCCGCCGCGGCGCGGGGCGCTCCGCCACCTGCGGCAAGTTTCCCGACTACCCGCAGTTCGAGCGCGAGTTCGCCGGCCAGGGCGCGGCCTTCGGCCTGTGCGGCGGCTCGCGCGTGTTCGTGGCGACGGTGGTCAACGCGATCGGCGTGGTGGTCGACCGCGAGGGCCGCGTGGTTCGTGGCCTGCGGGACCGCACCACCGGTGAGCGCCGCCACCCGCGCGACGTGTTCACACCCCAGGCCGACGCGTCACCGGCGCCGGCTGGCGTCACCGAGAACACCACCATCACGGTCGTGGCCACGGACCATCCGCTGCCGCCGCTGCTGCTGACGCAGCTGGGCCGCCAGGTGCACAGCTCGATGGCGCGCGCCATCCAGCCCTTCCACACCCCGCGCGATGGCGACATCCTGTTCACCGTCTCCACCGGAACCAGCACCGCGGAAGTGAACAACTGGGCGCTGGCCGAATTCGCATCCGACCTCGCGTGGGACGCGGTGCTGGCGGCCGTCGCGGAGCGTTGACACCCCGGAGAACGGAGCGTCCCATGCGCCTGCTGCTCGCCATGTTCAAGCACGAGACGAACACGTTCTCGCCCGTGCCCACTCCCTTCGAACGCTTCTTCGATTTCGGCGAGGCGGTGTCCGGCGAGGACGCCGTCGCCATGTACCGCGGCACCGGCAGCGGCCTCGGCGGCTTCATCGACGTCGCCGAGCGAGCCGGCGCGCACGTCGTGGTGCCCATCGCCGCCGAGGCCTCGCCCAGCGGTCCGGTGGACGACGAGGCGTACCGCCGCATCACCGGGGCGATCCTCGAGGAAGTCAGCCGCGGCGGCTACGACGGGATCCTGCTGGACCTGCACGGCGCGATGGTGACCCGCCAGCTCGAAGACGGCGAAGGCTCGCTGCTCAAGCAGCTGCGCGCGATCGACCGCAGCACGCCGGCGGGCGTGACGCTGGACATGCACGCCAACGTCTACGACGAGATGGTGTCGAATGCGACGGTGGTCACGGGCTACCACACCTACCCGCACGTCGACATGTTCGAAGCCGGCGCCAGGGCCGCCGACGTTCTGGTGCGCACCATCCGGGGCGAAGTGCGCCCGGTGATGGTGTGGGGCAACCGCCCGATGCTGCCGCACGTGATGCGCCAGGGCACCCACGCGGAGCCGAACCGCTCGCTGCAGGCGCGTTGCATCGAACTGGAACAAACCGGTGCTGCACTGGCCGCGTCGGTGTTCGTGGGCTTCCCGCACGCCGACATCCGCAACGCGGGCCTGAGCGCCGTGGTCTGCACCGACGGCCGCCGCGAGTCCGCCGTGCAGCTGCGGGAGGAACTGCTGGACGAAGCCTGGCGTTCGCGCGAGCGCTTCGTGTTCCGGCCGGAACCGCTCGAGCAGTCCGTGGCTCGCGCGCGGCAGGTCACCGAAGGTCCCGTGTTCCTGCTCGATCACTGCGACAACAGCGCCTCGGGCGGCACCATGGACACGACGGCGGTGCTGCGCGAGGTGCTCAAGCAAGGCCTGCCCAATGCAGCCTTCTACGCGATCTACGACCCCGAGGCTGCCGCCAAGGCCGCCGAGGCTGGCGTCGGCGCCAGCATCGTCGTGGACCTGGGCGGGCGGGCCGAGCTCACCACCATCGGCGCCCCCAACCCGCCCCTGCACGTCAGCGCCCGCGTCAAGCATGTCTTCGACGGCGTCTTCCGCAATGAAGGGCCGATGTCCAAGGGGACGCTGAACAACACGGGCGTGACCGCCGTGCTCGACACGGGCAACGTGGAGATCGTGGTGATCTCCCGCTACCAGGAGCCCTTCGACATCAGCTGCCTGCTGTCCGCCGGCATCGACCCGCTGAAGAAACGCTATGTGATCCTCAAGAGCCGCGTGCACTGGCGCGCCGGCTTCCAGAAGATCGCCCGCGAGATCATCGAGTGCGACGGCGTCGGCGTCACCACGTCCGACTACGGCAAGCTGAAGTTC
>DATAGN010000602.1:0-10759 GCA_036263715.1 Ramlibacter sp. | reverse complement strand
CAATTCAAGCTGCTCACCGGAACCAGCATCGTCCACGTGCCCTTCAAGGGCGGCGCACCGGGCCTGCAGGCGCTGATGGGCGAGCAGATCCAGCTGCTCGTGTTCGCCGCCGGCGCCGCGGTGCCGCTGGTGCGCAGCGGCAAGGTCAAGGCGCTGGCAGTGACGGGCACGAAGCGCTCCCCCGCGCTGCCGAACACGCCGACGATGGCCGAGGCGGGCTATCCGCAGCTGAACTCCGGCGCTTGGATGGGCATCGTCGCGCCGGCGGGCACGCCGCAGGCCGTCGTCAACCAGCTGAATGCGGCCATCGCTCGTGCGGTGAAGGACCCGGCGATGAGCGCCAGCCTGGCCGACCAGGCGGTGGAACTCGCGAGCAGCACGCCGGCGGAGTTCGGCAGCTTCATCCGCGCCGAGCACGACAAGTGGGGCAAGCTGATCGCGGAGGCGAAGCTGGACGTTTCGCAGTAGGGAGCGCGTCGGGGTTCGGCTTCGCGCTCACCCCGACCTACGAACTTTCAACGCCCGCTGAATCTCGGCTTGCGGTTCTCGCGGTGCGCGGCAATGCCCTCGTCGACGTCGGCGCTCCACTCCAGCGCGTGCCGCAAGGCATCCGAAAGTTCGCGCGCGGCGCCGAAGCCGGGTGACTGCCGCACATGCACGATGCGCTTGGCGCCGCGCACCGCCAGCGGCCCGCTCGCTGCGATGGTGCGCGCGACCTGCATCACCTGCGGCATGAACTCGTGCTGCGCATGCACGCCCAGCACGATGCCCAGCTTCTCCATCTCGCTCGCATCGATGCGGCGGCCCGTGCAGATCAGCTCCAGGGCGCGGGCGCGGCCGACCACCTGCGGCAGCCGCACCGGCGCACCGGCGCCGGGGAAGCCGCCCCAGGTCGCCTCCGGCATCACCATCGTCGCGTTCGCCGCTGCGTAGCGCAGGTCGCACGCCAGCGCGAGTTCCGCGGCGCCTGCGACCACGGCGCCGTTGAGGGCCGCGATGACGACCTGCGGCAGGGACTCGATCGCATCGAACAGCCGGTTGCCCCGGCGCACGAGCGCCACCACGTCGTCCTTGGCCATGCCCGCGCGGATGGCGGGGTTCAGCAGGCCGAAGGAGAACACCTCGCTGCCGCTGCCGGTGATCACGACCACGTTGGTGTCGCGATCCTCGCGCAGGCCGTCCACCAGCTGCTCGAGCCGGCCGACCACGTCGGGGCTCAGGCGGTTCTGGTCCGCGCTGCGGTCGATGGTGAGCGTGAGCACGCCGCCGTCGCGCTGCGCGACGAGGCCTTCGGGGTAGGTCTGCTGCATGCGGGGCAGGATAGCGAACGGCTGCGTGGCGCGCGAGGAGGTCTTCCCGCAGCCCCCACGGCGCGCGGATTCCTGCGAACATCGCCGGCCCGACACCTGCAGCCGCCACGACGAATTGACCGACCGCGCCACGTCCTTCCAGGGGCCGCCCCCCGATGTGGCGATTGCAGGCGCCGGCGTGGCGGGCCTGCAGTGCGCGCATGCGCTATCCACGGCCGGGTTGCGCGTGGGCGTGCTCGAAGCGGCGGAGCGCGCCGGCGGACGCGCAGCTTCGTGGCGCGACGAAGCGACGGGCGAGGTGGTCGACATCGGCCCGCACGTTCTCACCACCGAACATGCGCAGTTCATGGCGCTGGCGCAGCGCCTGGGCACCGCGCCGCAGGTGCTGTGGCAACCCACCCCGATGGTGACGCTGCGCGATCGCGGCCAGACCGTGGACATGCCCGCCGCGCGCGGCATCCCGCCCCTGCACGGCTTGCCGCTGCTGCCCCCGGCGCTGCGCTGCGTGTCGTTCGCCGACCTGCTGTCGAACACACGCCTGGCGTGGCACGCCGCGCGCATCACCGAGGAGGAGACGCACGCGCTGGATGGCGAGGACGCACTGGCGATGCTCCGCCGCCTGGGCGTGAGCGACACGATGGTCGAGTGGTTCTTCCGGTCGGCCGGGATCGCCTTGCTGAACGTGCCGCTGGAACGCTGCTCGGCCGCGTCGCTGATGCGCGTGTTCCGCCTGATGCTTGGACGCAGCGGCTATCACTTCGGCTTCCCGCGCGCAGGGCTCGCGGACCTGTACGTGCCGGGCTGCGAGCGCGCCGTGGCCGCTGCCGGCGGCGCCTTGCACACGCACGTGCGCGTGCGGCGGGTGCTGGTGCACGAAGGCCGCTTCGCCGGCTTCGCCTGCGACGACGGCCGCGAGCTGCGCGCCGGCAACGGCGTGCTGGCCCTGCCGCCGCGGGAGCTGGCGGAAGTGCTGCAGGCGTCCGGCCTGCCGCCGCTTGCGCCACTGACGGCCACGGCTGCTTCGCTGCAACCGAGCCGCTATGTGTGCACCATGCTGTGGCTGGATCGGCGGGTGACCTCGCTGAGGTTCTGGGCGCGCACGGCGCGCGAGGGCGGACTGAACACCGATTGGTACGACCTGGCGAACATCCGCGAGCAGCGGGGCGATGCAGGTTCACTCATTGCCTGCAATGCGATCCATGTCGACGACGAGACCTGGACCGCCAGCGACGAACACATCATCGAGCGCACGCGCGCGGAACTGGCGGAGGCCATCCCGGACGCGGCGGGCGCGCAGCTTCGCCACGCGCGCGTGCACCGCGTACCCATGGCCGTACCGGCGCCGCATCCCGGCTTCGAGCGCGCGCGACCGGGAAATGCGACGCGGGTGGAGGGCCTGTTCATCGCCGGCGACTGGACCGCCACGCAGGTGCCGTGTTCGATGGAAAGCGCCGCGCGCTCGGGCGCGCGGGCGGCGGAACTGGTTGCGGCACGCACTGGACGCGACCTGCGCCTGTTGCTTGCGCCGCCCGAGACGACCGGGCTGGTCGCGCTGCTGCGCCGAAGGGGTGGAAGCCCTGGATCCCCGCCTGCGCGGGGATGACGGGAAAAAGAAAAGAGGCCCCGAAGGGCCTCTTGTCGCTCGGAGCGCGGACGCTCAGAAGGTCGTGCGGATGCCGATCAGGAGACCGGTCTGGCCCTGGCCCGCGACGGGGTTGCTGCCCGGCGAAGCGCCGGACACGGACAGTGCGGAATTGCCATCGTTGAGAAGGCGACCGGCAGTGATGTAAGCGGCGGAGCGCTTGGAGAAGCTGTAGAGGGCGCGCAGCGCCAGCAGCCTTGCCTTGTCACCGGTCAGGCTGTCCTTGAAGCGGATCTGGGCGACCATGCCCTCGAGCGCCAGAGCAGGCGTGATGGCGTAGGAGCCTTCCAGCCAGTACAGGTTGCTGCGCTGCTGGGTGGCGATCGCCGGCTCGTTGTCGCGCAGGATCGTGCCCAGGCCCACCTTCCAGTTGCTGCCGCGGAAGTAGCCGTTCACCGTCAGGCGCTCGTCGCTCAGGTCGTTGCGCACCAGGCCGGCGGCGCCGCCTGTGCCGCCGCGGCGCTTTCCATAGCCTGCCGCCACGCCCCACTGCTGCGTCGTGTACTTCACGAAGCCGGAAGCAGCGCGGCAAGCCTGGTCGTCGACGGCGTTCTCGCCAACGCAGCTCAGGACGTCATGGCCGAGGCTGTAGTTCACGCCGACGCCGAAGTTGCCGAAGTTGTTCTGGTACGCGATCGTGTTGTCGAAGCGCGCGGCCGGGATGTACGGGTCCAGCGAAGCCAGGCCGTAGGCGTTGGGGCCGAGGACGCCGGCGTCCAGGGTGGCCAGGAAGAAGTGGTCGTACTGCCGCCCGAACGTGAGGTGGCCCCAAGTGTTGTGGGAGAGGCCGACGAAGGACTGGCGGCCGAAGAACCGGCCGCCCTGGTTGATCACGCCGGCGTCGACGCCGATGCCCGTCTCCAGGACGAACTGCGCCCACAGGCCGCCGCCGAGGTCTTCCGCGCCGCGGAAGCCGATGCGCGAGGGCAGCGAGTTGGTCAGGGTCGGCACGCGGGTCAGCGTGGCGCGGGCGGCGCCCACGTTGGTGACGCGCTCGACGCCGCTGTCGACGATGCCGTACAGCGTGACGTTGTTCGTCAGGCGGGTCAGGGGCTGCGCCTGGACGCCGCAGGTGGCGACCACGGCGCAAGCCGCGGCGATCATCTTCAAGTTGTTCTTCACTGTGTCTCCTGGAGGAAGAGGTACCGCGCTGCGGTCTTTGTTTGGAAATCCGGCTCCGCCGGGGCCTTTTGGACCCTCAACTTTGAGCATGCTCAATTTTTCCCGGAACTAATCCACGGGGTCAATCCAGGCAAGACCTCCAGGGGGTCGAACGGGCACAATCGCCGGCCATATGACGATTCCGCGCAACACTTCCCTGGCCGATGCGACGCCGGCGGAGCAGGAGGAGGGCGGGCCCGAGGAACTGGGGGCCCGGGAACGAGCCAAGCGCGACAAGCAGCGGCGCATCGCCGCCGCCGCCCGCCAGGTGATCATCGACAAGGGCTACGAGGCCGCGACCACGCGCGAGATCGCCGCCGAAGCCGGCGTGTCGATCGGCACGGTCTTCGTCTATGCGCGCGACAAGCGCGACCTGCTGCTGATGGTGGTGAACGACGAACTCGACGCGCTCACCGAGCAGGGACAGGCCTGGGTGGAGCGCGCCGGCCCGCTGCTGGAGCGGCTGTGCGGCTTCTTCGGCGAGCGTTACCGCTACTGGGTCGCCGAGCCGGCGCTGTCCCGCCCCGCGCTCGGCCAGACCTACGAACTCCCGGAAGGCGCGGAGGCGGAGGAGCTGGCCAGCGAGCAGGTGCGGCGCTTCCAGCAGCGGCGCGACATCATGCTGTCGCAGCTGCGCACCATGGTCCTGCAGGCGCAGGCGTCCGGGGAGGCGGCGGCCGACCTCGACCCGCAGCGCGTGGCCGCCCTGTTCATGAGCCTCTACGTCGGCGAGGTGCGGCGCTGGCTGCAGCACCCGCAGCCGGACGCGTCGGCCGGCATGAAGCAGCTGCGGGCGATGCTGGCGGTGGTGATGCGCGGGGTGAGCGCGCGCGACTGACGCCTGCCCTCACCCCAACCCTTTCCCCAGAGGGGAGAGGGAGAAGATCAGGGCCGCGGCCAGCAGCGCGGTCAAGGCCTTCCAGAACACCACCGGGTTGCGCTCGATCAGCGGCAGCTTCTCGCGCGTGGGCAGGTCCGGGTCCGGGTTGTGCAGCGCGAAGGCGAACTCCGAGACTTCGGCGTAGCGCCGCGCGGGGTCCGGCTGCAGCGCCTTGCGCAGCGCCTCGTCCAGCCAGGTCGGCACCTCGCGCCTGGCTGGCGTGACGCTCGCGTACACGAGCCGTTTCTGTTCGGCGCTGGTGCGGCAGCGCACGACCTGCGCGCCATAAGGCAGCACGCCGGTGAGCATCTCGTAGGCGATCACCGCCAGCGAGAAGAGGTCGCCGCGTGCCGAGCCGGGCTGGCCCAGGAACACCTCCGGCGCGGTGTACTGCGCGGTGCCGAGGATCGCCTCCTGGTGCGACGCTTCACTTTCCGCCATGCCGGCGACGCGCACGGCTGCGAAGTCGATGATGCGCGCCGTGCCGGTGCTGTCGATGATCACGTTCTCGGGCCGCAGGTCCTGGTGCGCCATCTCCAGCCGGTGCAGCGCGCGCAGGCCGCGTGCGACCTGGTCGACGATGCGCCGCACCGTCCCGAGGTCCGCGCGCGGATGGTCCAGCATCCACTGGCGCAGCGTCTGCCCCTCGACGTACTCCATCACCGCGTACAGGTAGTTGCGCCGCCGCGCGGGCGCGCGCGCCTTGAGCAGGTGCGCGCTGTCCACGCGCCGCGCGACCCACTCCTCCATGAGGAAACGCTCCACGTAGGCGGGGTCGTCCTGCAGGTCGATCGACGGCGCCTTGAGCACCACCGTCTCCTGGGTCTCCTCGTCCACGGCCAGGTAGATGTGGCTGCGGCTGGAGGCGTGCAGCTCGCGCACGATGCGGTAGCCGTCGAACACGGCCCGCGGTGCGAGCAGCGGGGGAACCGGCAGCTGCGCGGCTTCGCGCGACAGCTCGCTGGCTTGCGCCTGCGGCAGCGCGTCGACGCGCACGACCTGCACCGTCAGGTTGTCCGGGCTGCCGTTGGCGAGCGCGGTGGCCACGATGCTGCGGGCGGCCGCGTCGAGGTCCTGCGCATGCGCCGCGATCGCGTCCACCACGTCGGCATGGCGCACGTGCTCGTAGACGCCGTCGGTGGCCAGCACGAAGGTGTCGCCCGGCTCCAGCGCAATGGCGCGGTAGTCGATCTCGACCTGCCCGCCGACGCCCAGCGCCCGGCCCAGGTAGCTCTGGCCCCCGCCGATGGCCACGCGATGGTCCTGCGTCAGCTGCTCGAGCGCGCGGCCCTGGACCTGGTAGATGCGCGTGTCGCCGACGTGGAACAGGTGCGCGGTGCGCGACTTGAGCACCAGCGCGCCCAGCGTGCACACCCAGCCGCGGTCCTTGTCGTAGCGGCCCAGGCCGCCTTGCGTCTGCGCGTACAGCCACGAGTTCGTGGCCGCGACCACGCGCTCCACGGACTTCTTCACCGACCACGCATCGGAGGTGCAGAAGTAGTCCTCCAGGAAGCTGTGCACCGCCGCCTGGCTCGCCAGCGCCGCCGACGCGCTGCTGCTGATGCCGTCGGCAACGGCGAAGGCCGCGCCCTTGGCAGCGAGCTGCGGCGCGGCCGGGACCACGAAGCCGTGGAAGTCCTGGTTCGCCGGCTTGCCCCCCTTGTCGGAGTGCGCGCCGGCGCTGATCACCAGCGGCACATCAGGCCAGCGCGCGGCGCTTGGCGGCCGTCCTGATGTGGGTGGCGTACAGGGTGAGGCCGGTGAAGGACAGGCCGCCCACCAGGTTGCCGAGCACCGTCGGGATCTCGTTCCACACCAGGTAATCCATGATCGTGAACTTGCCGCCCAGGAGCAGGCCCGAGGGGAACAGGAACATGTTCACGATGGAGTGCTCGAAGGTCATGTAGAAGAACAGCATGATCGGCATCCACATCGCGATCACCTTGCCGCCTACCGTGGTGGAGATCATCGCGCCGACCACGCCGGTGGAGACCATCCAGTTGCACAGCATGCCGCGCACGAACAGCGTCAGCATGCCGGCTGCGCCGTACTCCGCGTAGCCGAGCGTGCGGCTCTCGCCGATCACGCCGATCGCATGGCCGACCGCGTTGGGCGGTGTCGAGAAACCGAAGGTGGTGACGATGGCCATCATCACCGCGACGGTGATCGCGCCGCCGAAGTTGCCCACGAACACCAGGCCCCAGTTGCGCAGCACGCCGCCCCAGGTGACGCCGGGGCGCTTGTCGAGCAGCGCCAGCGGACACAGCACGAACACGCCGGTGAGCAGGTCGAAGCCGAGCAGGTACAGCATGCAGAAGCCCACCGGGAACAGCAGTGCACCCAGCAGCGGCTGGCCGGTGTTGACGGTGATCGTCACCGCGAACCACGCAGCCAGCGCCAGGATCGCGCCGGCCATGAACGAGCGCACCAGCGTGTCGCGCGTCGACATGAAGATCTTGCTTTCGCCGGCGTCGACCATCTTGGTGACGAATTCGGAAGGAACGAGGTAGGCCAAGGGAATGCTCCAGGGAGTTAGGTAATTTCAGACGGCGACGTGCACCGCGCCATCGACGACGCGCACCGCGTACGCGGTGACAGAGTTCTCCGGCACCTCCAGGCACTCCCCGCTCTCCAGGTCGAAGTGGTGCTTGTAGATCGGCGATGCGACGACGATGCGCTCGCCAAGGTTGCCGACGAGGCCGCGCGACAGCACGCTGGCGCGCGCGTTCGGGTCGATGTTGTCGATGGCGTAGAGCTTTGGCTCGCGCCCCGCGATGCGGAACACGGCCACGTGGCGCTCGTTGACCAGCGCGCAGATGCCGGTGTTGGGCATGATGTCGTCGACGCAGCAGACGGGGCTCCAGGCTTGCGGGTGTTGCATGGCGGTTCTCCTCAGGCGGTAGGGGCGGTGGCGCGCTCTTCTTCCGTGGCCGGGCGGATCTGCCCGCGCTCCTGGATGAAGATCACATGGGGGTCGGGAAGGCTGGTGTTGACGAACTGGCGGAAGCGCTTGCGGGTCTCCGGGTTCGTCACGGCTTCCTTCCATTCGCAGGCGTAGGTGGCGACCACGTGCTGCATGTCGGCTTCGAGTTCGGCAGCCAGGTGCAGCGAGTCGCGCACGACCACGTCCTTCAGGTACTCCAGCCCGCCTTCGAGGTTGTCGCGCCAGGTGCTGGTGCGCTGCAGGCGGTCGGCCGTGCGGATGTAGAACATCAGGAAGCGGTCGATGTAGCGGACCAGCTGTTCCTGCGTCAGGTCGCAGGCGAGCAGCTCGGCGTGGCGGGGCTTCATGCCGCCGTTGCCGCACACGTAGAGGTTCCAGCCCTTGTCGGTGGCGATCACGCCGACGTCCTTGCCCTGCGCCTCGGCACACTCGCGGGTGCAGCCGGACACGCCAAACTTGATCTTGTGCGGCGCGCGCAGGCCCTTGTAGCGGTTCTCCAGCGCGATCGCGAGGCCGACGCTGTCTGCCACGCCGTAGCGGCACCAGGTGGAGCCCACGCAGGACTTCACCGTGCGCAGCGACTTGCCGTAGGCGTGGCCGGATTCGAAGCCAGCGGCGATCAGTTCTTCCCAGATCGCGGGCAGCTGGTCGACGCGGGCGCCGAACAGGTCCACGCGCTGGCCGCCGGTGATCTTGGTGTACAGGCCGTACTTCTTGGCGACCTGCGCCACGGCCATGAGGCCGTCGGGCGTGACCTCGCCACCGGGCATCCGCGGCACCACCGAATAGGTGCCGTCCTTCTGGATGTTGCCGAGGAAGTAGTCGTTGGAGTCCTGCAGGCTCGCGTGCTCCTTCTTCAGGATGAAGTCGTTCCAGCAGGAGGCGAAGATGCTCGCGGCCACCGGCTTGCAGATGTCGCAGCCCAGGCCCTTGCCGTGCTTGTCCAGCAGCGCGTCGAAGGTGCGGATGCCTTCGACCTTGACGATGTGGAACAGCTCCTGGCGCGAGTGGGCGAAGTGCTCGCACAGGTGGTTGTCCACCGCCAGGCCCTGCTTCTTCATCTGCGCCTTCATCACCTGCGTGACCAGGGGCACGCAGCCGCCGCAGGTGCTGCCCGCGCGCGTGCAGGCCTTGAGCTCGCCGATGGTGCAGGCTCCGGCGGCCACAGCTTCGCAGATGCGGCCCTTGCTCACGTCGTTGCAGGAGCACAGCTGCGCGGAATCCGGCAGGGCATCGGGGCCGAGTGCCGGCTTCGCGTTGCCGTCGGCCTGCGGCAGGATCAGGAACTCGGGGTTGGGCGGCAGGGCGATGCCACCCTGCACCATCTGCTGCAGGGTGCCGTATTCCGAGGCGTCGCCCACCATCACGGCCCCCAGCAGCTTGCGTCCGTCCTGCGACACCACGATCTTCTTGTAGACCTGCTTGCGGCCGTCGGTGAACTGGAAGGAGCGGCTGCCCGGCGTGGCGCCCATCGCATCGCCGATGCTGGCGACGTCCACGCCCATCAGCTTGAGCCTGGTGCTCATGTCGGCGCCGCGGAAGGCCGCGGGCTCGCCGGCGAGATGCCTGGCGACAACGCGCGCCATGTCGTAGCCGGGCGCGACCAGGCCGAAGACCTGGCCGTTGAAGGAAGCGCATTCGCCGATGGCGTGGATGTGCTCGTCGCTCGTGCGGCAGTGTTCGTCGATGCGGATGCCGCCGCGCGCTCCGAGCTCCAGCCCGCAGGCGCGCGCCAGTTCGTCGCGCGGGCGGATGCCGGCGGAGAACACGACCATGTCGGCCTCCAGGTGCGAGCCGTCGGCGAAATACAGGCGGTGGCGGGCCGAGGTGCCGGCGACGATCTGCGTCGTGTTCTTGGCCAGGTGCACGCCGACGCCGAGCTCTTCGATCTTCTCGCGCAGCATGCGGCCGCCGTCCGCGTCGACCTGCAGGGCCATGAGGCGCGGCGCGAATTCGACGACGTGCGTGGCCAGGCCCATGTCGCGCAGGGCCTTGGCGCATTCCAGCCCCAGCAGCCCGCCGCCGATGACGACGCCGCTGGCGGAGCGCGCGCCGCAGGCCTTCATCGCTTCCAGGTCCTCGATGGTGCGGTAGACGAAGCAGACCTCGCGCTCCCTCCCGGGGACCGGCGGGACGAAGGGAGTGGAGCCGGTGGCCAGCACCAGCTTGTCGTAGGGAAGCACCTCGCCCGTGCTGGCGGTGACGGTGCGCGCCGCGCGGTCGATCGCGACGGCGCGTGCGTTCAGTTGGAGCGTGAGGTGCGGGCGCTGTTCGAAGAAGCCCGGCGCGACGAGCGACAGGTCCTGCGCGCTCTTGCCCGAAAAGAATTCGGAGAGGTGCACGCGGTCGTAGGCGGGGCGCGGCTCCTCGCACAGCGCCGTGACCTGTGCGTGGGCCAGCCTGCCTTCCTGCAGGCTTTCGACGAACTTGTGGCCGACCATGCCGTGGCCGATGACGACGATCTTCACTTCTGTCCTTGTGGGGGGAGGGCCGGCGTGCACGGCGTTGTGCACGGGCGGCGCACGGCGTTGTGCGCTCGGAAAGAGGCCCGGGGTGTGGGGGTGCCCGCCATTGAGCGCCCCGTTGTGATGCAGGGCGTGAACGCAAGGTGCGTGCCAGCGCTTTTGCGCTGCGTGGAAGCGCGGCAGGACCGGTTTGGGTGCGGTCCGGGCACCGCAATGGCGCAGCACGCACTGTCTTGCTCCCCGGAACTCCCTCTCCCGCTTGCGGGAGAGGGCTGGGGTGAGGGCGTCCGCGTGCTCGCCCCTCACCCCAGCCCTCCCCGGAGGGGAGAGGGAGCAAGGCCGTCCGATCAGCGCCTG
>DATAGN010000601.1:0-4992 GCA_036263715.1 Ramlibacter sp. | reverse complement strand
CAATGAGTGCGGCCACCGCGGTGCCCACGTCCGGGTCCCCAGGCCGGTGGTAGGGCACCACCGGCACGTGCCCCACCTTCATCACGAAATAGGGCGTGATCGCCGGCAGCAGCTCCGGCTGGTGCTCGCCGAGCGTGAGCGCCACGCAATGCGTGCTGTGCGTGTGGATCACGCAGCGCGTGGAGGTCCCGAGCTGTTCGTGCGCTTCGTAGATGCGCCGGTGCAGGGCCAGCGTCTTGCTCGCGCGCTCGCCGCTGACCTGTTCGCCGGCGAGGTTCACCTTGGCCAGCGCTTCGGGTTCCAGGAAGCCCAGGCAGGCATCGGTGGGCGTGATCAGGAAGCCGTCGTCCAGCCGCACGCTGATGTTGCCGGCCGTGGCGTGCACGTAGCCGCGGTCGAACAGGCTCTTGCCGACGCGGCAGATCTCCTGCCGGGCGAATGCTTCGTTCATGCGAGGAGCCGAAAGGCCTTGGTGAAGAAATCGGTGCTGCCGAAGTTGCCGGACTTCAGCGCGATGTGAATGGGACGGTCGCCCGCCGTGGCGTGGCACCACGGCACGCCGGGGTCGATCTGCGGCCCGATGCGCAGCTGCCGCACGCCCAGCGCCTGCACGGCGGCCCCGGAGGTCTCGCCACCGGCCACCACGAGCTGGGCCACGCCGCGTTCGACCAGGCCGCGGGTGATGGCGGCAAGCGCCTGCTCCACCATCGCACCGGCATCGCCGGCCCCCAGCTGCTGCTGCACGCTTTTCACGGCCTCGGGCGCTGCACTGGAGTACACGAGGATGGGCGCCTCGCCCAGGTGCTGCTGCGCCCAGGCGAGCGTCTCGCCCACCACGTCCGCCCCCGCCGCGATCTGCAGCGGGTCGATGGCGCGCGCAGGCAGTCCCTTGCCGATGAAGTCCTGCACCTGCTGGTTGGTCGCCACCGAGCAGCTGCCCGAAATGATCGCGCGGGCGCCCTGCGCCGGGGGCAGCTCCGTGGCCTCCAGCGACCGCGTGATGCCATGGTTCTGCGGCAGCCCGATGGCGACGCCGGAGCCGGCCACCACCAGCGGCGCGTCGACCAGCGCGCGGCCCAGGTGCATCAGGTCCTGGTCGTCCACCGCATCGACGATGGCGTAGCGCAAGCCCTCGTCCTGCAGCTGCCGGATGCGCGCATGGATCGGGGCGGCGCCACCGCGCACCACCTTGTGTTCGACCAGGCCCACGCGTCCCTGCGTCTGGCTTTGCATCACGCGCACCAGGTTCGCATCGGTCATCGGCGTGAGCGGGTGGTTGCGCATGCCCGACTCGCTCAGGAGCACGTCGCCCACGAACAGGTAGCCCTTGAACACCGTGCGGCCGTTCTCGGGAAAGGCAGGCGTGACGCAGCAGAACGAGGCGCCCAGCGCATCGAGCAGGGCATCGGCCACGGGGCCGATGTTGCCCTGCGGCGTGGAGTCGAAGGTGGAGCAGACCTTGAAGTAGAACTGCCTGCAGCCCTGCGCGCGCAGCCACTGCAGCGCAGCCAGCGATTGCGCCACGGCTTCCTGTGGCGCGATGGTGCGCGACTTCAGCGCCACCACCACGCAATCGACATCCGGGATCGGCTCGGTGGGGACACCGATGGCCTGCACCACCTTCATGCCGGCGCGCACCAGGTTGTTCGCCAGGTCGGTGGCGCCGGTGAAGTCGTCGGCGATGCAACCGAGCTTGAGGGCGGTCGCGTTCATGCGGTAGCGGCGGGCGCGACCGAGGCGCCCTGGATGCCATGGCGCGCCAGCGCCTGGGCGACGAAGCCGCTGGACTTCATCTCCTCGACGAAGGCGCGCAGCGCGGGTGCGACCGTTTCGCGGGCGCGCGGCACGCCCATGGCCTGCTGAATGACCATGAAGTGGCCCGGCAGCAGGCGCAGCCCGCCGCGCTGGCGGGCGTCCGCCTCGATCTGCTGCTTCACGCCCGCGGCGACTTCGGCGCCGTCGGCGAGAAACTTCTCGAGCACCGCCCCCGAACTCGCCACGCGCAGGATCTCAGCCTGCTTCAGTTCCCGCGTGAGGAACAGGTCGTAGGCACTGCCCTGGCCGACCACGACGCGCGTGCCGGGCCGGTCGACCTCCTCATTCGTGCGCAAGGGCGAGTCGTCACGCACCACGTACACGCCTTCGATCAGCACGTAGGCCGCGGTGAAGTGGATGCCCTGGCCGCGCTTCGGGTCGATGGCAAAGAAACCGATGTCCGCCTCTTCCCGCGTGACCGCATCGACGGAAGCACCGGCAGTGTCGAACACGACCGGCTCCATGGGCACGCCCAGGCGCGCGGCGAATTCGCGCGCCAGGTCGACCGAGACGCCAGCGACGCGGTCGCCCGTCCGCTTCGCCAGGACTGGATTGCCGACGTTGATGGAAGCGCGCAGGGTTCCCGTGGGTGCGGCCGCTGCGGCCAGGTGGCTGAGGAGCGCCATGCGGTGCTCAGTAGGGAGGAGAAAAGCCGTTGCGGCCGGCGCTGATGCGCACCGCCGTCGGCGTGCCGTTGATCTCCTGCGCCGTGAGCGACACGCCGCTGCCCACCGCCAGCAGCGTGCGGTCCGCGGGACGCAGGCTCACGACGGGCGCCTCCTTGGGCACCACGATCATCTTCTCGCCGTCCTTGTAGCGCAGTTGCAGGCGCTGGCCGTCGGGGGAGCCCGCGACGTCCGCCACCGTCGCATTGGTCATGGTGCTTTGCGGCAGGAAGTCGAAGGGATAGTGGCCTTCGCCAGTGCCGCGCATGGCTTCCGGAAACACCACCACCGCGATGGCGCGCTGGCTGCCGTCGGCTTGGGGCATGCCGCCGACGCCAACGAAGCTGCCGCTCTTCACGTCGGCCAGCGTCACCGGGTACACCTCGGTGAAGCGCGCGTCCGGCGCGATGGCCAGCTCGTGCCGCTCGCCGTTGCGGGTGCGGATCGTCAGCTTCTCGGCCGACAAGGCTTCGATGGTGCCGCGCAGGCGCACGGTGCGGGGCTGCTGGGCCCGCGCGAGGCCGGGGGCCAGCGTAGCCAGCACGAGGCCGGCCTGGAGAAGATCGCGTCTGTTCATGGTGTGTGTTCCTGCAATCCGCGCTGCACGGCCTCCAGCAGCGCATTGGGTCCGGCGGGCTTGACCAGGTGCTGGCGGAAGCCCGCATCCCTGGCCTTGGCCGTGTCGGCCGAGGTTCCGTAGCCCGTGAGGGCCACAAGATAGCAGTTGCGGCCGTTGCGGTGCTGCTGCACGCGCGCGGCGAGTTCGTAGCCGCTCATTCCCGGCAGGCCGATGTCCAGCACAGCGACCTGCGGGACGAAGCGGTCCAGCTCGGCCAGCGCGACGCCCGGGTCGTAGGCCACGCGCACCTCGTAGCCGGAGAGCTCCAGCAGCGTGCCGGCCGTGTCGGCGGCATCCTGGTTGTCGTCCACCAGCAGCACGCGGCCTTTGCCGCCGCTTGCGACGCCCGAGCCGGTGTCCTCGCGCGCCGGCGCGGGCGCTTCGATGGTGGGCAGGCGCAGCGTGAAGGTGCTGCCCTGGCCCTCGCCGGCACTCGTGGCGTGCACGGTGCCGCCATGCATTTCCACGAGGCTGCGAACGATGGCCAGGCCCAGGCCGAGCCCGCCGAGCGACCTGTCGGCACCCTGCGGCGCCTGGTAGAACAGGTCGAACACGTGCTCCAGCACCTCGGGTGTCATGCCCATGCCCGTGTCGGCGACCTCGATCTCGACCTGGTCCCCCTGCCGGCGCATGCGCAGGGTGATCGTCCCCTGCGGGCCGGTGAACTTGATCGCGTTGCCGAGAAGGTTGGTCAGCACCTGGGCCAGGCGCACCTCGTCGCCCGAGATCCACAGCGGCTCCGCGTCGGCGTCCACCGCCACTTCGAGCTTGCGCAGGCCCAGCACCGGCTGCACCGACTGCCCGGCGTGCCGCACGAGTTCGGCCGCGTGCAGCGGCTGCATGCGCATTTCCAGGCGCTTGCCGGTGATGCGGGAGACATCCAGCAGGTCGTCCACCAGCCGCTTCATGTGCGAGACCTGGCGCTCCATCACGTCGCGTTCCACTTTCGTGCCGGGATCGCCCTTGCGCGCCATCAGGTGCAGGGCCGTCGCCATCGGCGCCAGCGGGTTGCGCAGTTCGTGCCCCAGCATGGCCAGGAACTCGTCCTTGCTCCGGCTGGCGTCCTCGGCCTGGCGCAGGGCGTCGGTGGCGCGCTTGAGGAGCACCTCGCGCTCCTGCGCTGCGCGGTCGCGCTCGGTGGACGCCTGCTGCAAGGCCTGCCCCACCTCCTGCAGTTCGGCGATCTGCAGCGGCGGCAGTTCCACGGTCTCGCCGCGGCCCAGGTCGGCGGCGGCGCGCTTGAGGTCGTCGATGGGCTCGGTCACGTCGCGCGCGAAGTACCACGCCATGAAAGCCGCCAGGGCCAGCGAAGCCAGCAGCCCGGCGGCCACGGTGCCGAGCACCCCGTAGAGGCCGCTGGTGAGGTCTTGCGCCGCGATGCCGGTGACGACCGTCCAGCGCCAGGCCGCAATCCGCGTGTAGCCGGTGTGGCTGCGGATGCCTTCCAGCGTGCGGGTGATGCCCACGCCCTCGGCACCGCCCGATTGCAGCAGTGCCTGCAGGGAGGGCGAGGGCCGCTGCGCCGTGTGCTGGCGCGAGCGGGCGACGCGATTGAGCTGTTCGTCGAACACCGAGACCACCGAGGTGGGGGGAATGCTCTGTCGCGTGAGCACCGACAGGACGTGCTCCACCGGGATCACGGCGGAGAGCACGTAAGGCACCGCCGTGCCGCGCAACACCGGAACGCGCACCGCGAAGGCGGCCATCCCCTGCGGTCCGACGGTCACTGTGCCGACCACGGGTTTGCGCGTGGCGATCGCGCGCTGCATGCTGGCCGCATCCACGGGCTCGGGGCGGGCTTCGTCCAGGCGCTGGTTGGATGCCTGCAGCACGCGGCCGCTGCCGTCGGCGACGACCACCGCACGCCAGCCCTGGCTGGCGGCCACGCGGCCC
>DATAGN010000600.1:0-2894 GCA_036263715.1 Ramlibacter sp. | reverse complement strand
CTCCAGACCACCTCATGATCGTCATTCCCATGGCGGGGCGGAGCAGCCGCTTCTACCAGGCGGGCTACAAGGTGCCCAAGTACGAGTTGCCCGTGCCCGGCGGCACGCTGTTCGGCATGTGCGTGCGCAGCTTCGAACCGTACTTCGCCAGCGAGCGGTTCCTCTTCGTGTGCCGTCCCGGAGTCGGTGCCGAGCAGTTCGTCCAGGCGGAGTGCGAGCGGCTGGCCATCCGCGACTTCGAGTGCGTGACGCTCGAGCAGGAGACGCGGGGGCAGGCGGAAACCGTGCTGCTCGGGATGGAACGCTCGGGCACCGCGGGCGCTGAACCGCTGCTGATCTTCAACATCGACACCGTGCGCCCGGGGTATCGCTTCCCGGCAGAGTGCCGCGGTTCCGATGGCTACCTCGAGGTGTTCCGCGGCGAGGGCGACCATTGGTCCTTCGTGCGGCCCGTCGCGCCGGGGTCGATCCGGGTTGCGGAGACGTCGGAGAAGAAGCGCATCTCCGACCTGTGCTGCACGGGCCTGTACCAGTTCGCGCGTGCGGCCGATTTCGATCGGCTCTGCCGCGCGGCCATCGAAGACATCGACAACTTCTGCGCGCTGTGGCGCGAGCTCTACGTCGCGCCGCTCTACAACGAGTTCATCGCGCAAGGTGCCGACGTGGCGTACCATGAAGTTCCCCGGAACGCAGTCCTGTTTTCGGGTACGCCCAGCGAGTACGACGAATTGCTGGAACTGCTTGCCCGGAGCGATGTCTGACGCGAGCCCGCCGCTCGCGGTCGAAGAATCCGGAGAGAGTCCATGACCGATGAGTTTAAGAAGATCCCTGCCGTCTCGCGCTTTGCGTCCGTGTCAATGGAGCTCAAGAAGCATCTGGCGCGCAACGGGTGGGAGACGGTGAGCTGGACCCCCGGGCCCAGCGGATTGCCGCAAGCGGCGCGCGGCGCGGGCGCTCAGGCCGAGTCGCGAATGACCGTTGCGACTGCGGCCACTCGCGCCCCTGACAAGGCGGACAGGCCGAGCTAGCCAGGCGAACGGCGTCTGTTCCAGCCTGCGGCGCTAGGCGTACGCTGCGGGCACGTACTTCCTGAACGCGCTTCGCCGGCGGCGAGGTGGGAGCCGCCGCGTGGGCCCTCCTTGCGCAAAAGCACCTTCCGAAAGCCTCGCCCGCGCTCCCGCAGCAGTGTGGTTCCAGCCACATCGGCGTGGCGCCGACCGCACCGACAGCCCCGTTCAGGAAGTTACAGGCTGAGGCACCACTAGAATCGGTGGACTGCCGCCCCAGGGCGACCTTTCCCAAGCCGCACTTCGGCGCGGCGACCCAAGCTCCAAATGAAGAAAGCAATCATCACCGGCATCACCGGCCAGGACGGCGCCTACCTTGCGCAGCTGCTGCTCGAGAAGGGTTACGAAGTCCACGGCACGTATCGCCGGACCAGTTCCGTAAATTTCTGGCGCATCGAGGAACTGGGCCTGCAGGACCACCCCAACCTGAGGCTCGTGGAATACGACCTGACGGACCAGGGCGGCAACATTTCACTGGTGCACCGCGTCCAGCCGGACGAGATCTACAACCTGGCGGCGCAGAGCTTCGTGGGCGTCAGCTTCGAGCAGCCGGCAACCACCGCGCAGATCACCGGTGTCGGCCCGCTGTACCTGCTGGAAGCGATCCGCATCGTGAACCCGAAGATCCGCTTCTACCAGGCGTCCACCTCCGAAATGTTCGGCAAGGTGCAGGCGATCCCGCAGGTGGAGGACACGCCGTTCTATCCACGCAGCCCCTATGGCGTGGCAAAGCTGTACGCCCACTGGATCACGGTGAACTACCGGGAGAGCTACGACATCTTCGGGGCGAGCGGCATCCTGTTCAACCACGAAAGCCCGCTGCGCGGCCGCGAGTTCGTCACGCGCAAGATCACGGACGCCGTCGCCAAGATCAAGCTGGGCAAGCTGGAGGTCCTCGAGCTCGGCAACCTGGATGCGAAGCGCGACTGGGGCTACGCCAGGGAATACGTCGAAGGCATGTGGCGCATGCTGCAGGCGGACCAGCCCGACACCTTCGTGCTCGCCACCAACCGCACCGAAACCGTCCGTGACTTCGTCCGGATGGCGTTCAAGGCTGCCGGTATCGGCATCGAAATGCGTGGCGAAGGCGCCGGCGAGATCGCCGTGGACAGCGCGAGCGGCAAGACCGTGATGCGCATCAACCCGAAGTTCCACCGCCCGGCGGAGGTCGACCTGTTGATCGGCAATCCGGCGAAGGCCACGGCGAAGCTGGGATGGAAACCGCAGACCACGCTGGAGCAGTTGTGCCAGATGATGGTCGAAGCCGACCTGCGCCGCAATCGCGCGGGCTTTTCCTTCTGACGGGACGGTGGGGAACGCTTGGCGCTCGCACTCTCGGGAGCTGAGGGTTTCACCGGTACGCACTTCCTGGCTGCCGCGGCCGCGCGCGGTACCGCCCCCGCGGCTTTGCGGGCTGACCTGACCGACGCGCACGCGGTTGCGGACGAGGTGTCGCGGTTGGCGCCCACGCGGTTCCTGCACCTTGCAGGCATGGCTTTCGTGGGCCCTGCGGACCCGCGCCGCTTGTACGAGGTGAACCTGCTGGGCACGATCAACCTGCTGGAGGCGCTCTGCACCCTGCGGGTGCCGCCGGAACGCATCGTGCTCGCGAGCAGTGCACAGGTGTACGGCAACGCGGAAGCCTCCCCCATCGCGGAGACGGCACCGGCTTCCCCCGCCAGCCACTACGCGGTGAGCAAGCTGGCGATGGAGCAGGCCGCTGCGCGCTACACGGACCGGCTGCCAATCGTCATCGCGCGGCCCTTCAATTACACCGGTCCCGGCCAGTCCACCGCGTTCGTCGTGCCGAAGGTGGTGGACCACTTC
>DATAGN010000599.1:0-2265 GCA_036263715.1 Ramlibacter sp. | reverse complement strand
GCCGGGCGAGTTGATCAGCAGCACGACCCCTTGCGCGCCCTCGTCCTCGAAGGCGGCCTTGGCCGCGGCCACGATGAATTCGGCGCTGGCTTCCTGCTTGGGCCCGATCTCGCCGTCGATCTCGATCACGGCAGTGTGGCGCGTGGTCTTGTCCGCGGCCGGGGCGCCGCGGAACGCCAGCGTCCAGATCAGGAAGATGAAGAACGCCAGCCACGCCAGGCGCGTGAAAGCGCGCCAGCGCCGCGTGGCCCGCTGCTCCTCCAGCGTCGCGAACAGCAGCTTCTCCATGGTGGCGCGCTCCCATCCCGGCGCGTCGGTCGCGCGCGGGGACGCCGCGGCAGGCGTGCCCGGTGCAGGGGTGGACGCCGGCCGATCGGGCTGGGTGTCCGGCGGGAGGTGCTCGTTCATCAGAAGGCAATCGGTTGCAGGTTGTAGGCAGTATGCCAGTGCACGACCCCATCACGCTCGGTGAGCTCGATGCGCACCAGGCCGCCGCGGCAGGGTCCCCCGCCGCAGGCGCCCGTGTCCGGCCGGTAGGCGGCGCCGTGGGTGCTGCAAAGCAGCCACTTGCCGGTGTCGTCGAAGAACTGGTTGGGCTGCCAGTCCATCTCCATCGCCACGTGGGTGCAGCGATTCAGGTAGGCATGCACCTGGCCCTGGTAGCGGATGGCGAAGGCGCGGCAGGTCTGCCCCCCGTAGACGACATCGAACGGCACGGCCAGCCCGCCGTCCGTCAGGTCGCGCGAGTTGCACAGGGGAACGAGCTCGTCGCTCACGCGTTCTCCAGCAGCCAGCGGTGCAACTCGGCCACGGAGTGCACCACGGCGCGCGGCCGCAGCGCCTCGAACCCTTCGGTGGTGTGCGCCCCGTAGCTCACCGCCACGCTCGCGCACCCCGCGTTCACGGCCATCTGCAGGTCATGGGTGGTGTCGCCGATCATCAGCGTGCGCTCCGGTTCGGTGCCGAACTCGCGCATCAGCTCGTGCAGCATCCGCGGGTGCGGCTTGCCGGCCGTCTCGTCCGCGGTGCGCGAGCCGTCGAACATGCCCTTGAGTTCCACCGAGTGCAGCACCTCGTCCAGGCCGCGGCGCGACTTGCCGGTGGCCACGGCCAGCCAGTGGTGCCGCTCGCGCAGCGCCAGCAGCATCGGCAGCACGCCGTCGAAGAGGCTCAGGTCGTCCTGGTGGTCGAGGTAGTGCTTGCGGTAGCGGACGCCAAGCTCGGCATAGCGCTCCCGCGGCACGTCCGGGGCGGCGTGCGCCAGCGCCTCCATGAGGCCCATGCCGATGACGTACGAAGCCGCCTGGTCGGACGGCACCGTGCCGCCGACGTCGGCCACGGCCCGCTGGATGCACCGCACGATGATCTTCGCGGAATCGAAGAGCGTGCCGTCCCAGTCAAAGGCGATCAGGTCGAACTGGCGGGGACGGCTGGCGGGCATGGTCGGTGAATCTCTGCAGCTCGGGCGGCAGCGGGGCCTGCAGGGCGATGCGCTCGCCCGTGGCGGGGTGGTCGAACTGTAACCGCCACGCGTGCAGGAACATGCGCCTGAGGCCCTGCTTGTGCAAGGCCTTGTTCAGTTCGAAATCGCCGTACTTGTCGTCGCCGGCGATCGGGTGGCCTTGCGTGGCGAGGTGGACGCGGATCTGGTGGGTACGGCCGGTCTTGATGGTGACTTCGAGAAGGCTGAAGTCCCCCAGCCGCTCCTGCACCTTCACCAGCGTGATCGACCGCATGCCGTCCGGATCGTCCTTCGCCACCACCTTCACCCGCCGCTCGCCATCGGCCTGCAGGTATTTGTGCAGCGGCTGGTCGATGACCTTCTTGTTCGCGGGCCAGGCGCCGGTGACCAGCGCCAGGTAGGTCTTGCCGGTTTCGCGTTCGCGGAACTGGTCCTGCAGCCTGGTCAGGGCGGAGCGCTTCTTCGCCAGCAGCAGGATCCCGGAGGTCTCGCGGTCCAGCCGGTGCACCAGTTCGAGGAACTTCGAGGCCGGCCGCGCCTGCCGCAGCTGCTCGATCACGCCGAAGCTCACGCCGCTGCCGCCATGCACCGCCGTGCCGGCCGGCTTGTCGATCGCCAGCACATGGTCGTCCTCGAACAACACAGGGAACTCGCGGGCCGGGGCCGGCTTGTCCACCTTGGCCGCAACGCTGTCGGCAATGCGCACCGGCGGCAGGCGCACGACGTCGCCGGTCTCCACGCGATCATCGGCGGAAGCGCGGCCCTTGTTCACGCGCACTTCGCCGGAGCGGATGATCCGGTAG
>DATAGN010000598.1:0-7004 GCA_036263715.1 Ramlibacter sp. | reverse complement strand
TGCCGCGCGTGCAGCCTTTCCAGCTGGACGTCGACCAGCTCAAGGGCGTGGCGGAAGGTTCGGGCCTGCAGTGGGTGCTGTCCGATGCCGACAAGATCGCTGCCGCCCAGGCCGCGATGGCCAGCGAGCCGCAGCCCGTGCGCGTGCCGCGCGAGCGGCCGCCGGTGGTGGTGGTGGACGAGGGGCCGCTGGTGCTGGTGGAGACCAAGCGCGACCTGCGGAACCTGCAGCTGCCCTTCTGAGGCAGCGGCAGGCAAGGAAAAGGGCGCTTCGGCGCCCTTTTCTTTTTGGCTTCCCTTCTGGGGGAGGCCGCGATGCGCAGCAAGGCACTTCGGCGGGGTTCGGCGCTGCGCGCGCTCACCCCGCCCTACGGGGTCGGGGGAGTGTTGGGGTCGCTGCGCGAACCCAACCTACGCAGGCCTCGTAGGTTGGGCTGCGCGAAGCGCATCCCAACACCCGCCTACGCAAGGCCTCGTAGGTCGGGCTGCGCGAAGCGCATCCCAACACCCGCCGCCGCCCTACTCCCCCGCCGCCCTCTTCCACGCCACCGCCGCCGCCTGCCCATCCTCGCGTTGCTCGGCGAGTTCGGCCAGCGCGCGCCAGGCCTGGCGGTGCAGGCCTGCATCCTGCAGCCCCAGCGCCGCCTGCGTCAGCAGCTGCTGCGCCTTGCCCCACAACTGCCGCTTCATGCACGCCATGCCGGCGAGGTACTGCAGCGTCGCATCGCGGGGATTGTTCTTCTGCGCCGCCTCGATGCGCGCGAGCCAGGTGCCGTCGATGGTGTCCAGGCCCTCCTCCAGCGCGCACACCAATTTCACGCGCAGCGCCTCGCCCAGGTTCGCCTGCGCTTCCCACACGGGCAGCAGCCACTCGCGCGCCAGCCGCGTATCGCCACGCAGCTGCGTGAGCCGCTGCGCCGCATGGATCGCCACTTCCGGCATCAGGCGCTCCGAGTCCTCCAGCCAGGTCCAGGTGCGCTGCAGCTGCGCGACGTCGTAGGCGCCATTGAGCAGGTCGATCGCGAGGCCGCGCACGATGCTGCGTGCCGCCACGTCCGAGAAGGCATGGTGCTTGGCCAGGAGGCGCGCGGTCTCCAGCGCTTCCATGGGCTGGCCCGCCTGGCGCGACGCACGCAGCCGCGTGCGCAGCGCGACGGTGCGGCGGCCGGCACCCAGCGGCAGCGATCGCAGCAGCTGCATCGCCGCCTCGGGGTCGCGGTCTTCCAGTGCCCAGCGTGCGGCGCGCAGCAGCGCACCGTCACGCGTCTCCTGCGCCTCGCGCGCGGAAGCCTGCTGCAGCGCGCGCTGCAGGTGGTCGTCGCGGCCAGCGCGGTCCTGCAGCGCATGCGCGGACTCCGCCGCCAGGATATGCGCCAGCGCGCGCAGCTGCCCCGCGTTGGCGGGCTTGTGCCCGGAGCCGGTGAGAGACGCTTCCTGCGCCAGCACCGCATCGGCCGACTTGCGGGCACGGATGTACCGGCCGGCCAGCAGGTGCGAGATGGCATCGAGCAGCGACGCATGCATCGCGCGCTCCTTCTGCTGCGTGCGCCAGCGCAGCGCCTGCCGCGGCATGTCGAACAGCGCCGAGAGAGCGCCCATCGCGGTGTGCACCACCAGGAAGGCCGCCAGCAGGAGCAGCAGCACCAGGTTCAGCGACAGGTCGACGCGGTACGGCGGCCAGAACAGCGTGACCGTGCCCTGGTTGTTGCCCGCGAACAGCGCGCCCGCCGCCGCGATGGCGAACAGGATCAGCAGCCACAGGGCGGCGCGCATGACCTACTTCCCCGCTGCGGCGGTCGCCAGTGCCGCCAGCGTGCCGTCGATGCGGGGCAGCTCCGCGGCGCGCACCTGCTGCTGCACCTGCTGCAGCTGCTGGCCCACGGCCTGGGTGCGGCGCGACCCGTTGTCGAAGTACTTGGCCAGCGCCACGCTGGCCCCGGCGATGTCGGCCCGCGCGGCGTCGTTCTGGCGCGCCAGCAGTGACAGCCGGGCATTGAGCAGCTTGAGCTTGAGGTTCTCGCGCAGGAAGAAGGCCTGGTCGGGCGAGAGCAGCACCGCCTCGGGCTGGTCGATGCGGCTCACGCGCACCAGGCCGCGTGCGTCCTCCCACACCGCGTCTCGCACGCGCAGCCACCAGGGCGCGGGCGCAGGAGCCGGCGCGGAGGCAGGGCGCCGCGGCGCTTCGGACGCGTGGGTGCGCGCAGGCACCGCGTTGGCGACCGGCAGCTCGTCGACCTGGCGCACCACGTCGTCCAAGCGCGTGAGCAGGCCGGGGATGTCGACGACGGCGGCCGAGCGGATGCGCTCGATGTCGCGCGTGATCTGTTGCCGCACGCGCTCCAGCCGGGGCTGCGCGGCGCGTGCGATGCGCTGGTCCGCAGATCGCAATGCGGCCAGCAGGGGTTCGGCGCTGCCGGTCAGCTGCGTCTGCTGCTGCGCCAGGCGCAGGGCGGCCTCGATGTCGACCACCAGGTTCTCGTCGCGCGAGCGCGAGAGGCTCTGCATCAGTTCTTCCAGCTGGGTGCGCTGCAGCGCCACTTCGGACACGCGCGCCTCCAGCACCGTCTGGCGCGCCGCGGCGTCGCGCGCGATGTCCTGCGCCTGGCGCGCGAGGGCGCGCGCTTCGATCGCATTGGCACCCGTGTCCGCGCTCTGGCGCGCCAGCTGCTCCTGGATCGCGGACAGCCGCTGCCACAGCATGACGCTCGACACCAGCGCGATGCCGGCGACCAGCGCCAGCGCGAAGGTGACCGCGCGCGAGCCGGGCAGCGCCCGCAGCACCGTCGCCTCCAGCGGCGCGGGCACCGTGGCCGGCAGCACCGGCGTGGGCTCAGGCGACGACGATGACGGCGGGACGGAACTCATCGATGGGATTCTAGGGCGGCAAGCACCGCCTCGAAGGCGGGCCGCGCCTGCATGACCGAGCCGAATCCCAAATCCCGCACGGCCTGCGCGATGCGCGGATGCGTCGCCAGCGCCCGCGCGCGCGACCAATCCTGCCCGGGCAGCAGGTGGCGCAGGTTCGATGCCGCCTCCGAGCTGCTGAAGAGCCACGACGAGCCGTCATTCGCCGCGTCGCGGGCCGTCTCGCGTTCCGCCTCTCCCCACGACGGCCGCTGCCGCGTGTACGCCACGACCGTGTCGACCTGCACGCCGGCGGCGGCGAGCTGTTGCGCCAGCCAGTCACGGCCTTCGCTGCGCCCCTCGGCGTCACCGCCGCGCACCAGGAGCAGGCGGTCCCCAGGCTGGAGCTGGCCCTGGACCTGGCTCCAGAGGCTTTCGGAATCGAACTGCTCCGCGTCGTCGGCGGGTGCATCGATGCGCTGCGAATCCACGCCGGCCGCCAGCAAGGCATCGCGCGTTGCCGGACCGGGTGCCCACGCGCGCGCGCGGGTGAACACGGGCGCGGCGGCGAAGAAGCCCTGCACGGCATTGCCGCTGACGAACATCAACGCCGCATAGGCGTCAGCGCTGGCGGCCGCGGCGCGCAGCGCTTCGAAGTCCCTCGGCGGCGCGATGTCGATCAGCGGCAGCAGGAAGGCATCCACGCCATGCGCGCCCAGCCGCTCGGCCCAGCGCCGGCCCTCCTGCAGCGGGCGCGTGAGGACGACGCGCATGCAAGCGCTGCTCAGTGGGCGCCGCCGGCGCGCAGCTTCGCCGCGACCTGTTCGCCCAGCACCACGGCCTGTTCGATGTCGGCGATCACGTCGGCGCCGCGTGCGCGGACCAGCACGCCGGCCTGGTCCGGGTCGCCCCAGGCGGCCTGCAGTTGCAGGTATTCGCCGTCGAAGGTGGCGTGCGCAGCCAAGGGCATGGAGCAGCTGCCCCCCATCGCACGGCTGACCGCGCGCTCGGCGGCCACGCACAGCCACGTCGTCTGGTGCGCCAGCGGCTGCAGCGCGGCGCGGACGTCCGGGCGCTCGGCGCGCACCTCGATGCCCAGGGCGCCCTGCCCCGCGGCGGGCAGCATCTCGGCCGGCTCGAAGATCTGCCGGATGCGCGAAGCCAGGCCCAGGCGCTTCAAGCCGGCGCTGGCCAGCACGATGCCGTCGTATTGCCCGTCATCGAGCTTGCGCAGGCGCGTGTCGAGATTGCCGCGCAGCGGCTCGATCTTCAGGTCCGGACGCATCGCACGCAGCAGCACCACGCGCCGCAGGCTCGAGGTGCCGACCACGGCGCCCTGCGGCAGCGCGGCGAGGTTCTCGTAGCGGGTGGAGACGAAGGCATCGCGCGGGTCCTCGCGCTCCATGACGCACGCGAGGTCGAAGCCCTGCGGCAGCTCCATGGGCACGTCCTTGAGCGAGTGCACCGCCAAGTCGGCACGGCCTTCCTCCAGCGCGACTTCCAGCTCCTTGACGAACAGGCCCTTGCCGCCGACCTTGGACAGCGCGCGATCGAGGATCTGGTCGCCCTTGGTGGTCATGCCCAGCAGCGCCACCTGGTGGCCGCGCTGTTCCAGCAGCGCCTTCACATGCTCCGCCTGCCACAGGGCCAGCCGGCTCTCGCGCGTCGCGATCGTGAACTGGCTCACCTCGTCACCTGCCTGTCATCCGTCATGGTTGGTCGATGCTAGCATCCCCTGCATCCCCCCAGAGAGAGCACGCATGGCACCGACCGAGCCGCCGCCCGTACGGCGTGCCAAGGACAACGAACGGCCCCTCGTCGAGGACATCCGCCTGCTGGGCCGCATCCTGGGCGACGTGATCCGCGAGCAGGAAGGGGTGCAGACCTTCGATCTCGTGGAGCGCATCCGCAAGCTGTCGGTGTCCTTCCGCCGGCACGACGACGTGGCGGCGGACCGGGAGATGAAGACCGTGCTCAAGTCGCTCACGGGCGACGAGGCGGTGCGCGTGATCCGCGCCTTCACCTACTTCAGCCACCTGGCCAACCTCGCGGAGGACAGGCACCACATCCGGCGCCGGCAGGTGCACGAACGCGCCGGCGACACCCAGGAAGGCAGCATCGAAGTGGCGCTGGCGCGCCTGCGCTGGGCCGGCATCGGCGCCAAGGCGGTGTCGCAGACGCTCGCGCACAGCTACCTGTCGCCCGTGCTCACCGCGCACCCCACGGAGGTGCAGCGCAAGAGCATCCTCGACGCCGAACGCGACCTCGCCCGCCTGCTGGCCGAGCGCGACGAGATCAAGGCGCGCGCGCTGCCGCGCGACGCGCTCGCCCCGCGCGAGCTGGCCGCCAACGAAGCGCAGATGCGCGCGCGCGTCATGCAGCTGTGGCAGACGCGCCTGCTGCGCTTCACCAAGCTGACCGTGGCCGACGAGATCGAAACCTCCCTGAGCTACTACGAAGCGACTTTCCTGCGCGAGATCCCCAAGCTGTATGCGCAGCTGGAACAGGAACTGGGGAACCAGCCGGTGGCGAGCTTCCTGCGCATGGGCCAATGGATCGGCGGCGACCGCGACGGCAACCCCAATGTCACCGCCGACACGCTGGTGTACGCGCTGCGCCGGCAGAGCGAGGTGGCGCTGCGCCACTACCTCACCGAGCTGTACCGGCTGGGCGGCGAACTGTCGATCTCCGCCATGCTGGTGCAGGTGACGCCGCAGATGCGGGCGCTGGCGGACAGCTCGCCCGACGAGAACGAGCACCGGCTGGACGAGCCTTACCGGCGCGTGATCAACAGCATGTATTCGCGCCTGGCGGCCGCGCTGCGCGACTTCACCGGCGGCGTGGCGGCGCGCCACGTGCTGCCGCCGCAGAACCCCTACCTGCGCGCCGAGGACTTCCTGGCGGACCTGCGCACGATGCGCGACTCGCTGCTGGCCCACCACGCGAGCGCGCTGGTGCAGCAGCGGCTGCACCCGCTGATCCGCGCGGTGGAGGTCTTCGGCTTCCACCTGGCCACCGTCGACCTGCGCCAGAACTCCGAGCAGCACGAGGAAGTCGTCGCGGAGCTGCTCGCGGCGGCGCGCATCGAGCCGGACTACCGCGCCCTCGACGAGGACGGCAAGCGCGAGGTGCTGCTGCGCCTGCTGAACGACGCCCGGCCGCTGCGCGTGCTGGCGCACGCCTACGGCGAGCATGCGCGCAAGGAGCTCGCGATCTTCGAGGCCGCGGCGCGCATGCGCCAGCAGTTCGGCGCGCAGGCCATCCGGCACTACATCATCAGCCACACGGAAGCGGTGAGCGACCTGCTCGAGGTGATGCTGCTGCAGAAGGAAGTGGGCCTGCTGCACGGAACGCTCGACGATCACGCGCGCAACGACCTCATCGTGGTGCCGCTGTTCGAGACCATCGCCGACCTGCGCAATGCAGCGCCGATCATGCGGGACTTCTATGCGCTGCCGGGCATCGCGAAGATGGTGCAGCGCTCGGGGGCCGAACAGGACATCATGCTGGGCTACAGCGACAGCAACAAGGATGGCGGCATCTTCACCAGCAACTGGGAGCTGTACCGCGCCGAGATCGCGCTGGTCGACCTGTTCGATCGCCTGTCCAACTCGCACGACATCCAGCTGCGCCTGTTCCATGGCCGCGGCGGCACGGTGGGACGCGGTGGCGGCCCGAGCTACCAGGCCATCCTGGCGCAGCCGCCCGGCACGGTGCGCGGGCAGATCCGCCTGACGGAGCAAGGCGAAGTCATCGCCTCGAAGTACGCCAACGCGGAAATCGGCCGGCGCAACCTGGAGGCATTGGTGGCGGCGACGCTCGAGGCCACGCTGCTGCAGCCGACGAAGCCCGCGACCAGGGCGTTCCTGCAGGCAGCAGAGACGCTGTCACAGGCGAGCATGCGTGCCTACCGCGCGCTCGTGTACGAGACGCCGGGCTTCGCCGATTTCTTCTTCAGCGCGACGCCGATCCGCGAGATCTCGGAACTGAACATCGGCTCGCGCCCGGCCTCTCGCAAGCTCACGCAGCGCATCGAGGACTTGCGCGCAGTGCCCTGGAGCTTCAGCTGGGGGCAGTCGCGCCTGACGCTCAATGGCTGGTTCGGCTTCGGGTCCGCGGTGGAGGCCTTCATTGCCGCCGGTGACCGCAAGGAGCAGGTCG
>DATAGN010000597.1:0-21012 GCA_036263715.1 Ramlibacter sp. | reverse complement strand
TTGGCGTAGGCCACCATCTCCGGGAAGTTGTTGGCCGGCACTTCCCTGGCCATGGACAGCACGATCTTCGCGTCGGCCAGGTCCACGATCGGCGTGAACTCCCTGGTCTCGTAGGGCAGCTTGCGAAACAGCACGGGATTGAGCGTGAACACGCCGTCGTCGCACAGCATCAGCGTGTAGCCGTCCGGCTTGGCCTGCTTGACCGAGCTGGCCGCGACGATCTGGTTACCGCCGGCGCGGTTGTCCACCACCACGGACTGGCCCCACACTTTGGTCAGCTGCTCGGCCAGCTTGCGCCCGAGCAGGTCGGCGATGCCGCCTGCGGGGTAGGAGACCACCAGCGTGATCGGCTTGTTCGGGAAGTCCGACTGGGCGAGCGCGCCCAGCGGCAGCGCGCCCATGGAAGCGGCCGCGGCGGCACGCAGCAGCGTGCGGCGATGGACGGAAGGGAACCTGCTTTGCATCTTGTCTCCTGGTTGTTCGTTCAAGGGCTGCGCGTGCCTTGGGCCGCAGGCCGCAGGCACGCATACGCGATATCGGCGATGGGCGTGGCGATGCCGAAGCGTCGTGCTTCCCGGCTCACATAGCCGCAGATCCATTCCAGCTCCAGCCGCCGGCCGGCCTCGAGGTCTTCGAGCAGCGAAACCTTCGCGCCGTAGTCCCGGCGGTCGGTCAGGTGCAGTGCTTGATCGACGAAGCCGGGCTCGAGTTCCACGCCCCGGGCGCGCGCCACGGCGATCACCTCGTGCATGGAGTCGACCATGAGCTTGCGCAGCAGTTCGTCCTCGCGCAGCACGCCGACCGGCTGGCGCGAAAGCACGCACAGCGGCGCCACGGCATTGAGCATCACGAACTTGCGCCACAGCTCGCGCAGCATGTCCGTGCTCAGGTCCGACTCGTAGCCGGCCTGCAGGCCCGCTTCGTGGAAGCGCAGCACGCGCGGCGTGCGTTCGCCGCCCAGCTCGCCGAAGGTCAGGCGCGTCGATTCGCTGCGCAGCTCGATCACGCCCGGCGCCCCGATGCGCGCCGACATGAAGACCGCGCCCGGCACGATGCACTCGGGCGGCAGGCCGGCCTCGGCCAGCACCTCGTGCGCATTGACGCCGTTCTGCGTGGTGACCACCATGGTGTCCGGGCCGACCACGCGCCGGATCTGCTGTGCGGATGCCGCCAGGTCGTACAGCTTCACGCCGTTCAGGACGACGTCGGCGGTGCCTTCAAAGTCTTGCAGGTCCGGCGTCGCCCGCACGTTGTCCACGACGAACTCGCCATCGGCGCGGCGCAGGCGCAGGCCGCGCTGCTGCATGGCGGCCAGGTGCGCGCCGCGCGCGACCAGGGTGACTTCGTGGCCCGCGCGCGCGAGCAGGGCGCCGAAACAGCCGCCGATGCCTCCCGCGCCGAAGACCACGATCTTCATGGAGCGGCGTCCCCGGAGCCCTTGCCGGCAGCGCGCTTGCGCCCCTTCGGCAAGACGTTGACGGAACCGCGCAACTCCAGCGGTGCGCGGCTGCGGTTGTTGTTGATGTGCACGAAGCGATGCAGCATCTGCAGGAACTGGTCGCGTTCGGCGGTGGAGAAGGAGCGGAACATCTCCTCGTCGGCCTTGCGGATCTGCTGGCCGACCTTGTCCAGCACCGCCACGCCCTCGGGGGTGAGCGACAGGCGCCGGTAGCGGCGGCCGCTGATGTGCAGCTCGCGGGTGAGCATGCCCTTGCTCTCCAGGCGCAGTGCCGTCTGCCAGGTGGTGGAGGAATCCAGCGCGACGAGTCCCGCCAGCGCCTTCTGGTCGATGCCGGGGTGCTCCTGCACCATCAGCAGGATCGCGTACTGGATCGGGGTGAGTTCCTCGCCGACGACCTCGTAGAAGAGGGCCACCGCGATCTGCTGCGCGCGGCGGAACAGGTGGCCGGCCTGCTGGTACAGGTGGAGCGAGTCGGGCTGGTGCATGGCCGCCTCGTTGTCCGCCTCGGCAGGCGCGGCTGGTTCGGCACGGGGCTTGGTTCTGGTCATCATCAATCGGCGAAGACGACCGTCTTGGTCCCGTTCAGCAGCACCCGGTCCTGCAAATGATAGTGCACGGCCCGCGCGAGCACGCGCCGCTCCACGTCCCGGCCCTTGCGCACCAGGTCCTCGGGGCGGTCCGCATGCGTGGCCCACTCCACGTCCTGGTGGATGATGGGGCCCTCATCGAGATCACCGGTCACGTAGTGCGCCGTGGCGCCGATCATCTTGACGCCGCGCTGCCAGGCCTGGTGGTAGGGCTTGGCGCCCTTGAATCCGGGCAGGAAGCTGTGGTGGATGTTGATGCAGCGACCCGACAGGAAGCTCGCCATCTCGTCCGACAGGATCTGCATGTAGCGCGCCAGGATCACCAGGTCGGCGCGCGTGTCCTCCACGATCGCGCGGATGCGCGCCTCCTGCGCCGGCTTGGTCTGCGGCGTGACCGGCAGGTGGTGGAAGGGCAGGTTGCCCAACAGCGAGACGTTGAGCGCTTCGCGCGGGTGGTTGGAGACGATGCCCACCACCTCCATGTTCAGTTCGCCGATGCGGTTGCGGTACAGCAGGTCGCCCAGGCAGTGGTCGAACTTCGACACCAGCAGCAGCACGCGGTGCTTGCGGTCGCAGGGACGCACGCGTATGCGCATCTGGAGACCCTGGGCCAGGGCGCCGAGCGCGTCCTGCAACGCCTCGTCCTTGGCTGCCAAGGCCTCGTAGTGCAGCCGCAGGAAGAACTGCCCGGTGTCGGCGTCGCCGAACTGCTGCGCGTCGATGATGTTGGCGTCGTGCGCCGCCAGGCACGAGGACACCGCCGCCACGATGCCGCGCCGGTCGGGGCAGCTGAGGGTGAGGAGGTACTGGCGGGAGATGGCTTCGCTCATCGCATTCAGTGGTTGCTGGGCTCGGCGGCCACGACCGTCCTGGTCCACCAGTCGGCCGTCTTCGACAGCCCGCCGAAGGGATACAGGTGCAGGGTGACCTCGCCGTGCGCGGGCTGCAGCTCCTGCACCAGGGTTCCGATGTAGTCGTCGGGGCCGCCCGGATGCAGCAGCTTCGTCAGCGACAAGCCGTACTTCGCCAGCACCTTGGCCGAGGTCCGCACCCCGCATACCGCCGCGTACTTCAGCAGCGTGCCCGTGCTGGCCGGTCCGGCGATGCCGAGCCGGATGGGAGCGGCGATGTCCGAGGCGCGCACGCGCGCGATCCAGTCCACCGCCGCATGCGCGTCGAAGCCGAACTGCGTTGTGATCTCGCAGTCCATGCCGCGCTCGAGGATCTCCCGGTGCTTGTCCTGCAGCGCCTGCGCGAGCACCGCGTCGATGATCTTCGGGTGGCCCTCGGGATAGCCGGCGATGCCCACTTCGCGGATGCCCTGCCTTTCCAGTTGACCCGAACGGATCACCGACAAGGCATCGGCATGGGGGCCCCGGGCGTGGTCCAGGTCCCCCGCGATCACGAACAGGCGGCTGACGTTCGCCTCGGCGGCGTATTGCGCGAGGGTGGATGCGAGTTCGCCCGAGGACGCGAGCAGCCGCGCCGCGATGTGCGGAACGGGCTCGAAGCCCAGCCCGCGCAGCGCGACGACGGCGCGTGCCCGCTCCGCGTTCGACTCGCCGGGCAGGCAGGCGACGGCCACCTGCATGCCGGCGGGGAAGCGGTGGGCCACCGCGGCCATGTCCATGGCCTGCTTGGCGGTGACCTCCAGCGAACAGGACTCCAGGAGGCTCTGTTTCATGGGTACTGCAGGCGCGAGGCCGGGCTCACGCGGCGCGGGCCGAGCGCCAGCCGCCTTCGTATTGTTCGCGGGCGACGGTGGAGTAGGGCACCGGGCTGACCACGGCGCGCACCGCCAGCTGCGTGTGCGGCTCCACGGTGGTCTTCTTCGTGCCGCCGTTCTCTTCGCCCCACAGCACGCGCAGCTCGGTGCCCAGCGGGATCTCGTGGTCCACCGTCGCCAGCGACAGCGCCATCTTCTCGTTGTAGGTGTAGCCGGTGAACATGGAGATGCCCACGTTGCGGCCGGCCGAGTCGATGACGGCGTCGTAGTTCGACGAGGCGTAGTTGGCCAGCGGCAGGTCGAAGAACTTGTAGTTCTCCTCGCCCGGGCGGAACAGCGAGGCGAAGATCTTCGCCACGTCGTCGGCGTTCCAGGCGAGCGTGACCTTCTTGCGCTGCTTGGCCACTTCCACCTTCTGCAGCGCATCGCGGCCGATGAAGTCGTGGTCGAACTTCACGAACGGGCCGTAGCCGATCTCCCACGGATTGACGTAGTAGTCCTCGATGTTCTCCGACACGAAGCTGCCGCCCAGAGAGCCGGCGGCCTCGTAGCTGTCGGCGCCCAGCCACTCGCGATAGGCCTGCAGCTTCTCGCCGGTGTAGATGGCCGGCAGGGGCGAGGGGATCCAGCCCGACTCGAGCGTGTTGGACGGATAGGTGCGCGAGCCCACCGGCACGATGCCGAATTCGCGGCCGGCTTCGAGGATCGCGTTGCGGATGGCATCGCCTTCCTCGTAGGGGCCCCACAGCTCCAGGCCCGGCGCGCCGGCCATGCCGTGGCGCAGCGTGCGCACCTGGCGCCCGGCGATGTTCATCACGCCCATGTGGAAGAACTTCAGCTTCTCCAGCGGGCCTCCATGCAGCTTCTCGATCAGGTTCCAGGCAGCCGGGCCCTGGATCTGGTAGCGGTAGTTGATGCGCTTGACGGGCTTGCCCATCGGGCGGGAAGGCGAGCGGTCGTCCTTGGTCACTTCCACCCGGTAGTTGCCGCTTTGCGCGTTGAACATCAGCCAGTTCGCCGCGGGCGCCCGGCCCACGTACACGAGTTCGTCCTTGCCCAGGTGGAACAGGATGCCGTCGCCGATGACCTTGCCCTCGTGGTTGACCGCGACGTACTGCTTGGCCGTGTTCAGCTGGAAGTTGGCCATGCTGTTGATGGCGGTGTCAGAGATCAGCTTGACCGCGTCCGGGCCCTTGATGAACAGGTCCACCATGTGGTGCGACTGGTCGAACAGCACCACCGAGTTGCGCCAGGCCACCTGCTCGGTGCGCCAGTTGGAGAACTCGGGCGCCACGACCGGGTAGACGTAGGCGCCGATCTGCGAGTTGCGGAGCATGTGCACCGGGTTGCCGGCGGCACGGATCATCTGTTCGAGGTTGCTTGCGGTCATGGGGTCACTCACTTCAGGGTTGCTTTGCGTGGGAATCCGGGTCATCCATTCAGTGTGCTCACTGGCTGGGCCAGGAAATGGGCGAGTCGCCTCGCCCTCGGGTTCAGTTCATTGGCGGAAGCCGGGGTCGGTGCGATCGAGCCGGCGCAGCAGCGACGGCCATTCCATCCAGCCGAGCGGGCTGCGGCCTTCGGTGTATTCGTCCAGGCGCTTCGTGTTGAAGCCCAGGCGGGCGATGGCCTCGGGGATGCCGGCCGGCGGCTGGTTCAGGGGCTGGCCTGAGGCGAGCGCCATCATCTGCGCCTTGCAGGCCTGCTCCAGGTGCCACTGCATGCTGAACGCCTCGGCGACGGTGGAGCCCACCACCAGCGTGCCGTGGTTCTTCAGGACCAGCACGCAGTTGGTGCCGAGATCGCGCGCGAGCCGCTCGCGTTCCGCCAGGTCCAGCGCCAGGCCTTCGGACTCGTGGTAGCCGACCTTGCCGGTGAACAGCATCGCATGCTGCGTCAGCGGCAACAGGCCGCACTGCAGCGCCGACATCGCCATGCCCGCGGGCGTGTGCAGGTGGATGATGCAGTTGGCATCCTCGCGCGCCTGGTGCACGGCGCTGTGGATCACGAAGCCCGCCTTGTGGATGCGGTGCTCGGAGGGATCCACCTTGTTGCCGTCCAGGTCGATCTTCACCAGGTTGGAAGCCGTCACCTCGTCGAACGCCAGCCCGAACGGGTTGATCAGGTAGTGGTGGTCGCTGCCCGGCACGCGCGCCGAGATGTGCGTGAAGATCAGGTCCGTCCAGCCGTTCTGCGCCACCAGCCGGTAGCACGCGGCCAGGCCGACGCGGACCTTCCATTCGGCGTCGTTCATGTGAAGGACACCCCGAGTCCACCGAGCGGGCCGTAGTCCACCTGGATCACGTCGCCCGCGGCAATGTCGACGGGCCGCGTGAAGGAACCGGCCAGCACGATCTGGCCCTTCTTCAGTTTCGCGTCGACCGCGTGCAGCTTGTTGGCCAGCCACGCGATGCCCGCCGCGGGGTGGCCCATGATGGCCGCGGAGACACCCGACTCCTCGATGATGCCGTTCTTGGAGAGCGTGGCGCCCACCCAGCGAATGTCGATGTCCATCGGGCGCACCGGCCGGCCGCCGACCACGATGGCGGCGAAGGCGGCGTTGTCCGCGATCGTGTCGACGATGGCGCGCGGCACTTCGGTGCGGTAGTCGATGATCTCCACCGCGGGCACCACCATCTCGGTGGCGCGCATCACGTCGTAGATGCGCACGCCGGGGCCGCTGAGATCCTCGCCCATGATGAAGGCGAGTTCGACTTCCAGGCGCGGCTTGATGAAGCGGCTCGCCGGGATCTGCGCACCGTCGTTGTACATGGCGTCGTCGAGGATGCGGCCATAGTCCGGCTCGGTCATCTTCGACGCCATCTGCATGGCGCGCGAGGTCAGGCCGATCTTGTGGCCGACCATGCGTGCGCCCCGGGCGATGCGCGCCTCGGCCCACAGGTCCTGCACGCGGTAGGCGTCGGCGATCTCCATGTTCTCGAACGTGCGGCTCAGTTGCGGCACGGGCTTGCGCTCGGTCTCGGCGCGCAACAGGGCTTCCGCGCCCTGGCGGCGCTGTTCTTCGGTCAGCATGGGGAGTCTCCTTCGTTCTTCGATCGTTCAGCGCCGCTGCAGGATCAGCTGCTCGGGCCGCGGGCCGGTCGTCTTGCCCGTGATGGGCGCGCGCGGCAGGCGGTTGTCACCGGGCAGGATGGTGAAGTGGTGTTCCAGCGAGTACCAGGGGCCGGTCACATCGGGTGCCGGCGCCTTGTCCTCGTGCCGTACGTAGTTGCCGATCAGCGCACGGGTCACGCCGAACTGCACGTCGTTCTCGAGATTGGGATCGTCGGCGGAGTACACCTGCGAGAACTGCGTCTTGAAGCCCGGCTTGGTGATCAGGAAGTGGATGTGCGCGGGCCGCAGGTTGTGGCGGCCCTGGAACTGGATCAACTCGCCCACCGGCCCGTTCACCGGGATCGGGTAGCCGGCAGGCTTGACGCTGCGGAAGCTGATGCAGCCTTGCGCATCGGTCTCGAAGGTGCCGCGCAGGTTCATGTCGGCCTGCTCGGGATCCTGGTTCTCGTAGAAGCCTTCGGCGGAGGTGTGCCACACGTCGACGCGGGCGCCCTGCACGGGCTGGCCCTGCGTGTCGCGCACCCAGGCGGTCACGAAGATCGGCTCGCCCGGGGTGGGGGAGCGCAGCAGCGATGCACCGTTGGCCGTCTTCGGGGAGCCATCGCGCCAGAACGGGCCGAGCAGGTTGGCCGTGGTCAGTTCGGTGCCGCCCTGCCCGCCGTTGTTCAGGAGGCAGACGAGCGCGGAAACGCCCAGCGAGCCGGCCGCCAGCACCACTTCGTTGTGCGACGCGTTGGTGGCCTGCCCCACGCGGGCGATGGTGGCGCACACCTGCTGGAATTCCTGCTCCGTCAGGCGCGCCTCTCGCACGAAGGCATGCAGGTGGCGCACTGCGGCCTGCAGGATTTCCTTGGCGCGGCCCTCGGGCGCGCGTTCGAGTTCCGCGAGCACCGCCCGCGTCACGTCCTGTTCGTTCTCGATGATCATCAGCGCGGCTCCGGCAACCCAATCAGTACACTGAAGTGTAGCCAGGAGCCCCGGGGCGCCCCCGCTGGTTTCCACCTAGAACGATGGTGGGTCAGCAGCAGGGCAGGGAGCGTCAGAGCACGGGTGCGAGCATCGCCGCGGCGCGCTCGCGCACCTTTTCCGCGCGGGAGCGCCCATGCCATTCCTGCAGGGTGTAGCGCTTGCAGCGCTGGATGTCCTTCTCGAACACCTCGGTCAGGCGCGCGGCGAATTCCGGGTCGTAGACGTTGAGGTTGGCCTCGTCGTTGAGGTGGAAGGAGCGCGGATCGAAGTTGGTGGAGCCGACCGACGACAGCAGCCCGTCGACGATGACCATCTTGCAATGGAACATCGTGGGCTGGTAGACGTACATCTCCATGCCCGCCTCCAGCAGCTCGCCCCAGAGCGCCCGCGAGGCGTGGCGCACCGTCTGCTGGTCGGTCTTCTTGCCCGGCGTGATGATGCGCACGCGCACGCCGCGCTCCATGGCCGCCTTCAGTGCCACCCTCGCCATCTTGTCGGGCACGAAGTAGGCGCTGGCGATGTCGATCGTCTTCACGGCCGCCGTGATCGCGATCAGGTACATCAGCTGCATGCTCTCGCTGCCGCCGCTGGGCGAGCTGTGGAACATCTGCGCCTGCTGCGTGCCCACCTTCAGGGGCTCGGGAAAGTAGTCCTCGCCATGCAGGATGCAGCCCGTGGTCTTGTTCCAGTTGGACAGCATCACGCTCTGCATCTGCGCCACCACCGGGCCTTCCACGCGGTAGTGCGAATCCCGCCAGTGGTCCTCGTCCTGCGCATTGCCGGTCCAGGGCTGCGCGATCCCCACGCCGCCGGTGAAGCCGATCGTGCCGTCCACGATCAGCAGCTTGCGGTGCGTGCGGTTGTTGATGCGGCCCAGGTTGTACCAGCGCAGCGGATGGAAGCGATGCACCTCCACGCCGGCATCGCGCATCTGGTCGACCAGGTGCTGGGCGACCTTGATGCTTCCCAGCCAGTCCAGGAGCACGTGCACCTTGACGCCCGCACGCGCACGCTCGGACAGCGCTTGCGCGAACTCGTCGCCGATCTCGCCCGACCAGTAGATGAAGGTTTCGAACAGCACCGTCTTGCGCGCGCCGCGGATGGCGGTGAGCATGGCCGGGAAGATCTGGTCGCCGTTGTGCAGCGCAGTGATCTTGTTGCCGCCGACGATGTCCGGTCCCAGCAGCATCCCCATCGCGCGGTAGAACTGCGGATGGTCCACCGGGTACAGGTGCTCGATCTCGTGCGTGACCCGCTTCTCGCCGGAACCGAGGTTCAGGTAGAGCAGCGCGACCAGCAGGGCAATGAGGACGCTGAAGATGGCCAGCATGGATGGGTGCGGAAAGCGCCGATCCTAGCCAAGCTGAACGTTGCTGGGGGGCGGCTTTGCACGCCCGTCTGTCACCAGGTGTCGATCACCGGCACTGCGTCACGGGGCGCGGTGAACGATGCCGCGAGCCCGCGTAGGAGCCAGTCGCGCGTCCGTGCCGGATCGATCACCGCATCGATTTCCAGGCTGGCAGCCATGTTCATCGCCTGCCCCGCTTCGTATTGTCTGGCAACGAGCTTTTCGAACAGCGCCTCGCGCTCGGCTCCTGCCGGCACCGCTTCGAGTTCCTTGCGGTAGCCCAGTCGCACCGCACCTTCGAGCCCCATGCCGCCGAATTCGCCACTGGGCCAGGCGACCGTGAACTCCGGCGCATGGAAGCCGCCGGCCGCCATCGCCATCGCGCCGAGGCCGTAGCCCTTGCGCAGAACCACGCTGAAGAAGGGCACGCGCAGGTGCGCCGCGGCGATGAACATGCGGCTGACGTGCCGCACCTGCGCCTGCTCCTCGATCGCCGGGCCCACCATGAAGCCCGGCGTGTCGACGAGGCTCACGATTGGCAGCCCGTGTGCGTTGCACAGCTGCATGAAGCGCGCGGCCTTGTCGGCGGCCTCGGCATCGATGGCGCCGCCCAGGTGCAGCGGGTTGTTGGCCATCAGGCCGACGGCGCGGCCGCCGATGCGCCCCAGTGCCGTGTGGATGCCGATGCCGAAGCCCGTGCGCAACTCCAGCAGCGAGTCGGTGTCCACCAGAGCCTGCAGCGCCATGCGGCTGTCGTAGACGCGCAGGCGGTTTTCCGGCACCACCTCGCGCAGCAGCATCGCGTCGGGTGTTCCGGATTCCGGAACGTCGCCCTGGAAGAATGCGAGGTAGCGCCTGGCGGCGGCCACCGCCTGCGCCTCGTCGTCCACCAGCACGTCGATCACGCCGTTGCGGTGCTGGACCGGCGACGGGCCGATCTCCTCGGGCCGGAACACGCCCAGCCCGCCGCCTTCCACCATGGCCGGCCCGCCCATGCCGATGTTGCTGTCGCGGGTGGCGATGATGATGTCGCAGCAACCGAGCAGCGCCGCGTTGCCGGCAAAGCAGCGGCCGGCCACCACGCCAATTACGGGCACCTGTCCGTTGAGGCGCGCGAAGCTGGCGAAGGTGGGCACGTGCAGTCCGGCGACGATCGGCATGTCGGTGTCGCCGGGCCGGCCGCCGCCGCCTTCGGCGAACAGCACCACGGGCAGCTTGTTCTTCCGCGCGATGCCCAGCAGGCGGTCGGTTTTCTGGTGGTTGCGAAAGCCCTGCGTGCCGGCGAGCACGGTGGCGTCGTAGGCCAGCACGGCGGCCTGCGACTTCGGCGGCGGGAACAGGTCGCCATTGATGCGGCCGATGCCGGTGACCATGCCGTCGGCCGGCGTGTTGCGTTGCAGGTCGTCGTCGCTGCGGCGACTGCGTTGCGCCGCGACGGCCAGGGCGCCGTATTCGCTGAAGGAGCCGGGGTCGCACAGGTGGGCGATGTTCTCGCGCGCGGTGCGCAGGCCCAGGGCATGCCGCTTGGCCACGGCCTGCGGGCGGGCGGCATCGAGCGTGAGGGCCTGGCGGTCGAGGACCCGCTGGAGGTCGGCGCGCGGATGGCCCTCACCCCCACCTCTGTCTTCCTCTTCCTTTTGGGGGAGGGCAGGGGGGAGGGCCGGAGCGGCAGCGACGGACACGCCAGCATCCAGCCGAACCAGCACATCCCCCTGGCCAACCGTTTCCCCTGTGCCGAAGAACAGCTCCCTCACGGTGCCGGCCGAAGGAGCCTTCACCTCGTGCTCCATCTTCATCGCCTCGAGGATCACCATGACCTCGCCGGCACGCACCAGGTCGCCCGGCGCGACGAGCCACTGGACCACCTGGGCCTGGAGGGGAGAGCGCAGTTCGGTCATGGGCGGGGATTGTGCCGCGCACGGGCCCTCACCCCGGCCCTCTCCGCGCAAAAGGAGAGGGAGCAAAGAGAGCAGAATCCGCGCATGCCTTCACTTGCTCCCCTGGTCGAAACCTTCCGCGGCGGCACGCGCGAGAACGTGCACTTCGGCTCCGTCGTGCTCGCCGACGCCGCCGGCCGCGTGCTCGCGCAAGCCGGCGACCCGCACTTCATGACCTTCACGCGCTCGACGCTCAAGCCGCTGCAGGCGCTGCCCTTCGTGCAGGCCAGCGGCATGCAGCACTTCGGCTTGACGCGCGCCAACCTCGCCCTGCTGTGCGCCAGCCACAACGGCGAACCGATGCACGTGGAGCAGGTCGACCAGATCCTGGCCAAGGCGGAGGTCGGCTACACCAAGCTGCAGTGCGGCTGCCATGTCCCGTACTTCGCCGAACTCGGCGCCTATCCGCCGCCGGCGCCGGGCAGCTACGACGAGCGCCACCACAACTGCAGCGGCAAGCACAGCGGCTTCCTCGCCTACTGCGTGCAGCACCAGCTGCCGCTGGACACCTACCTCGATCCGCAACACCCGCTGCAAAGGGCCATCCGCTCCGCCGTGGCGGAGAGCGTCGGCCTCCAGGAACACCAGCTCGCCATGGGCATCGACGGCTGCTCGGCGCCGAATTACGCGATGCCGCTGGCCAACCTCGCCCGCGGCTTCGCGCGGCTGGCTTCCGGGCTGGCGGACCCCCACTTCGGCGAAAGCTTCACGCAGATCGCCGAGGCCATGGTGGCGCATCCGGAGCTCGTCTCCGGCACCGGCCGCAACGACGTCGCCCTGATGCACGCCGGCCGCGGCGACTGGGTCACCAAGATCGGCGCGGAAGGGGTGCAGGTGGTGGCCAGCCGCAGCCGCAGGCAGGCCCTGGCGATCAAGATCGCCGACGGCAACAAGCTCGCGCTCTACGCCGCGACGGTCGAAGCCCTGGAGCAGCTCGGGTGGCTGGACGCGGAACAGCGCCAGGCCTTGCGGCCCTGGCGCCAGGAGACGATCGCGAGCATCAAGGGGGTGCCGGTGGGGGAGCGCAAGGCGGTGTTCCGCCTGGCGTCCTGAGGGAGCCCTGGATCCCCGCCTGCGCGGGGATGACGGACCTTACATCGTCGGCTCGTGCTCCGCCGGCATGCGCATCAGCTCGGTGCCGGGCGTCCAGTGGTAGGTCGCCGAAACCGTTTCCGACGGTGAACCGCCCGCGTTGACCTGCTCGCGGTACAGGCGCGAGGACTTCGGTTCCTGCGGTTCATCCACGAACTCGGTGCCGGCGCGGCGCAGCTGCGTCTCGGCCTCGACCACCTTGCGCACGAACTCGCGCTGGCTCCGGAAGGTGATGCCGGGCGGCAGCGTGCCGTCGCCCAGCAGCTCCGCCGGGTCGCGCCGCTCCTGCTCCTTGAACAGCTGCATCGCCACCTGCAGGTGCCCCAGCTCGTAGTCCAGGAAGCGCTCCCACATCGCCTTGATGCGCGGATTCGTTTCCTGCTCCGCGCAGGCGGCATAGTTCCAGACTTCGGTCGCTTCGCAGATCAGCAGCTTTTCCAGGATCGATTCCTCGGGATTGAGCATGCTGCCGTAATGCACGATGTGCTGCGATTCCACCGAGGCGATTTCCGCATACAGCTGGCGCGCCAACGGGTCCGCGAAGATCGGCCCGATGTTCATGTAGTAGTCGTGCGTCTGGTATTCGCCGCCCGTGAGCGACAGGGCGTGCATCTTGGTCGCCAGCGCGGCTCCCGGCTCGTACGGCCGCAGCAGCTCGTGCTCGGGCGCGCGGTGGTGGAACAGCGTCGCGCGGCCCGGCACGATGTCCGTGAAGCCCTGCGTGATGTTGTTCGCGTCCTTGCCTTCCAGCCGGTCGAGCAGCGCGGAATACCGGTACAGGTGGTCGAAGTCCTCCAGCAGCGCATAGCGGTAGCCCTGCGCCAGGTAGGGGTCCGGCTCCATCTGCGCGACCGCCGCCGTGATCTCGATGGCGACCTGCTCGTAGGCGATGGTCGTCTCCAGCGGCGAATGGTCCGGCCCGATCAGCCAGTTGATCGCGGTGGCCTGGTGCTGCTCGATGCGCATCAGCTGCGAGATCTGCTCGCGCGCCTCGCGGTTGCAGCGGATCGCCACCTGCTTGGTGCGCACCGAATCCAGCTCCTGGCCGTTGGCCCAGATGATGCGGACGCGCGTCCACGCGTCGTCGTCCAGCTTGCTGATCGGCTTGCCGACCATGTCCTTCCACGTGAGCCGCTGCTTGGCCAGCGGCGTGCCCTTGTCCTGCAAGAGATTGATGGCCATGTCGTGTTTCTCCCTGTGTGCCTTCAGACCGCGGGGGTGCCGGCGCCCCGGGACACCAGTTGCGTGAGCCAGCCCTTGACGATGGCCAGGTGCTCCTGCTCCTGCGCCAGCGCGCCGAGGAAGCGCCCGGCCAGTTCGGTTTCGCCGGCGTCCTCGGCCAGCTGGATCAGCAGTTCCCAGCCGGCGTTGTCCGTGAGTTCCGCAGTCAGCATCACGTTGAGGCACTGCGCGAGCGTGGTGCGCGGGTCCGTCACCACCTGCATGATCCCGAGCGAGGCCGTGGCCTGCACGTCGGCGCACGGGGTCTGCGCCGTCGGGTCCCCGCCCATCTTCTGCATGGCCAGGCCCAGCAACTTGAAGTGCTCCAGCTCCTCGTTGCGGATGCGCAGCAGCGTCTCCAGCGGCGTTTCCCCGGCCACCGATCCGGGCGCGGCGGCGGCGCCGTCCACCGGCGGCAGCTGGTCCGCCGCAGGCAGCACCTCGGTACCGAGCCCCTGCACCGCCTCGTACTTGGTGATCAGCGCCTCGTACAGCCGGGTGCCGCTGCGCTCGAAAGCGAGGCGCTCGCCGATCTTGTCCATGAAGACGCTGGGCGTGCCGCCCTTCATCTTCGCCAGGCCGGCCTTGAGCACGCCCTTCATCGACGCCGGCGGCGGAATCGAGCCCACCGTCTCCGCTTCGCTGATGTAGGTCAGGCGCTCCGCGTCGGCCGCGGTGGTGTCGATCGGCATCAGGGGCGTCAGTGCGTCCGCGGCGTCGTTCATCGCCTTCGTGTCCACCGGCGACATCGCGGTGCCGGTCCTGTTCATTCCAATTGTCGTGGCTTCCATGGATTTCCCTTCGGTTGGTTCAGCGGCGCCGGCGGCGCTCGTTCATGTACAGCAGGACGCCGACCACTGCGCCGGCGATGAAAGCCTTGCGGATGAAACCCTGCCGGTTGTGTTTCCACTCGGCTGGCCCGCCCATCTCGCGGAACAGGTTGGGCACGTGCCCGTGGGCCAGGTCGTCGATGATTCCCTCGACCACGTTGACGCGGTCGGCGAACAGCAGCATGAGCCAGTGGCGCAGGTCGTTCTCGCTGTAGCGGAAGGCGCCGGCGCGGATCATTCCGGACACGCCGGAAGGCGGCGTGCTGGTGCCGAACACCGGCGTGAGGCCCGGCCGCTCGGTGGAGTGGAAGACCCTGACCGTGCGCTCCTGCTGCTCGGGCTGCTCGTACGTGGGCTTGATGAAGCGAGGCGGCGTGCGCTCCATGGGCACCGCGGGCCGCACCTGCGGGTCGAGGTCGGCGCCCCAGCCCTGGATGTTGGCCGGCGGCTTCTTCTGCCGGTCCTCGGGTTCCGTGTTCTCGACGTAGACGGTGGTGTCTTCGGGGTTGTTGCTCATGCACGCTCCGTTCAGTGCGCCGTCGGCGGGATCAGGACAGGCTTGATGCAGTTGTCCAGCTTGCTGGAGAAGATGTGGTACGCATCCGAGATCGCGTCGAGCGGGAAGCGGTGCGTGATGATCTCGCTGGGCTTGATGCGGCCTGCCTGGATGTGCTCGATCAGGCGCGGCAGGTGGCGCTTGACGCTGCACTGGTTGGCGCGGACGGTGAGGCCCTTGTTCACCACGTTGCCGATCGGCACCATGTTGCCGATCGGGCCGTAGACGCCGACGATCGACACCACGCCGCCCTTGCGCACGGAGTTGATCGCCCAGTGCAGCACGGTCGCCGAGCCGGACTGGAGCTTGAGCTTCACGCCGGTCAGGTGCTGCAGCGCGTTGCCCACCGCCTCGGCGCCCACGGCGTCGATGCAGACGTCGGCACCGAGCCAGTCGGTCATCTTCTTGATGTGGATGGCCATGTCGTCGACTTCCTTGAAGTTGACGATCTCGCACTGCGCGAAGCGCTGCGCGAATTCCAGCCGGTATTCCAGGTGGTCGACCACGATCACGCGGCCCGCGCCCATCAGCCAGGCCGACTTGGCGGCGAACAGGCCCACCGGGCCGGCGCCGAACACCACCACGGTGTCGCCCTCCTGGATGTCGCCCATCTCCGCGGCCTGGTAACCCGTGGGGAAGGCGTCCGTCAGCAGCACCGCGTCGTCGAGGGGGACGTCGGCGGGGATGATCTGCGGCCCGACATCGGCCATCGGCACGCGCACGTATTCGGCCTGCCCGCCGTCGTAGCCGCCGGCCGTATGCGAGTAGCCGTAGATGGCCCCCACCGCGGTCGCCTCCGGGTTGACGTTGTGGCAGTTCGAGAACAGCTCCTTCTTGCAGAAGTAGCAGGTGCCGCAAAAGATGTTGAAGGGCACCAGCACCTGGTCCCCCTTCTTCAGGTTCTGCACGGACGGCCCCACCTCCTCGACGATGCCGGTGAACTCGTGGCCGAAGCACTGGCCGACGCGCGTGTCCGGCACCAGGCCGTGGTAGAGATGCAGGTCCGACCCGCAGATGCAGGAGCGCGTGACGCGCACGATCGCGTCGTTGGGGTGCGCGATCTCCGGCTCCTCCTTGTTCACCACGCGCACGCGATACGGCCCCCGGTAGTTCATCGCCAGCATTGAGATGTTCTCCTTTGTTGCTTGTGCGACCCATTCTCCAAATCGAAGCGCAGCCATGGGGGACTTGGACGCATCTCGTAGCAATCCTCCCCGTGCGGCCGGGCTTGCGAGACAATCGGCGCGGCCGCAGCGCGGCAGGAGAGACGTCCAGCGCATGAGCAAGATCGTCAGCCTCATCGGTGCTCCCACCGACGTCGGCGCCAGCGTGCGCGGTGCGGGCATGGGACCCGACGCCTTGCGCGTCGCGGGCATCTACGACGCCTTGCGCTCGCACGGCTTCGAAGTCATCGACCGCGGCAACCTCGCCGGCCCGCCCAATCCATGGCAGGCGCCGGGCCAGGGCATCCGCCACCTGCCCGAGGTGGTCGCCTGGAACCGCGTCGTCTTCGAGGCCGTGGCGACCTCGCTGGCGATGGACCAGGTGCCGCTGCTGATGGGGGGCGACCATTGCCTGGCCATCGGCTCCATCAGCGCGGTGGCGCGCCAGTGCCGCGAGGAACGCAAGAACCTGCGGGTGATCTGGCTGGATGCGCACACGGACGTGAACACCGATGCCATCAGTCCCAGCGGCAACATCCACGGCATGCCGGTGGCCTGCCTGCTCGGCGACGGCCCGGAAGACCTGGTCGGCTGGAGCGGCCAGCGCGCGGCGCTGTCGGCCAACGACATCGACTTCATCGGCATCCGCAGCGTGGATGCCGAGGAGAAGCAGGCGATCCGCCGCATGGGCCTGCAGGTCTTCGACATGCGCCACATCGACGAGCACGGCATGCGCAACACCATGACCGAGGTGCTGCAGGACGTGGATGAGGACACGCACATCCACGTGAGCTTCGACCTCGACTGCCTCGATCCGATGGAGGCGCCGGGGGTGGGCACCGGCGTGCGCGGCGGGCCGACCTACCGCGAGATGCAGTTGTGCATGGAGATGATCGCGGACACCGGCCGGCTCGGGTCGCTGGACGTCGTGGAGATCAACCCGGCGCTGGACGTGCGCAACCGCACCGCGGAACTGGCGGTGGAATTCATCCAGAGCCTGTTTGGCGCCTCGACGCTGGCACGGTAGAGTGGGGGCGTGAACGCACCCGACCGCGCCGCCCGACCCGATGCCGACGAAGCCGCGCGCGTCGAGGCGCTGCATCGCCTGGGCATCCTGGACACGCCGGCCGAAGCGCTCCTGGACAGCATCACGCGCACCGCGGCCGCCGCCTGCCAGGCGCCCATCGCGCTGATCAACCTGCTGGACCGCCGGCGCCACTGGAACAAGTCGCGCCACGGCGTGGCCGATTTCCCGGAGTTGCCCCGATCGGAGTCGATCTGTTCACTGGTGGTGGAGTCGGGTGAGTACCTGGAGCTGCCCGACACGCGCAGCCACGCGCGCGTCGCAGCCATGGCCTGCGTGCGCGACGAGCGGCCGATCCTGTTCTATGCCGGCGCGCCGCTGGTCACGCCCGAGGGGCACGTGCTGGGCACGCTGTGCGTGCTGGACCACCAGCCGCGCGAGGGCCTGACGCCTGCGCAGCGCGAGACGCTGCAGGAACTCGCGCGCGCCGTCATGCAGGCCCTGCTGCTGCGGCAGGCGGCGCACCGGGCGCTGCACTCGTCCAGCGAGCAGATGTTCCGCGAGCTGTCGGAGACCTGCCCGGTCGGCATCTTCCACACGGACGCGCAGGGCAAGTGCATCTACACGAACCCGCAGTGGCAGGAAATCTACGGCATGAGCGCCGAGCAGGCGCTCGGCCACGGCTGGGGCGAAGGCATCCACCCGGCGGACCGGGCGGAGGTGTTCGCCGTGTGGGAGTCCGTCACCGCCTCCGGCGTCCCGTTCGACCATTCCTTCCGCGTGCTGCGGCCGGACGGGGTGGTCGTGCACGTGCGCGTGCGCGGACGCGCGATCGCGCTGCCGGACGGCTCCACCGGCGGCTACGTCGGCTCGGTGGTCGACGTGAGCGACGAGGTCGCCACGCGCCAGCAGCTGCAGGACAGCAACGACTTCCTCGCGCGCGCCGAACAGATCGCCGGCGTGGGCGGCTGGCGCCTGAACATCGTCACGCGCGAACTGCTGTGGACCAGCCAGACGCGACGCATCTACGACCTGCCGCCGGACTACCAGCCCAAGGGCGACGAGCACATCGTCTACTTCTCCGAGGAGGCGCGCGAGGTGATCCGCAAGACCGCGGAACACTCCAAGGTGACGGGGGATCCCTGGGACCTCACGCTGCCCATGACCACGGCGGCGGGCCGGCAGATCTGGATCCGCTCCATCGGCCAGATCGAACGCAAGGACGGCCGTCCGCACGCGCTGGTCGGCGCGATCCAGGACGTCACCGAAACGCAGCGGGCGCGCGCCGAGCTCGAACGCAGCCAGGAGCGGCTGCACCGCGCGCTGGAAGGCTCCGGCCTGGCGCTGTGGGACCTGGACGTCCCGGGCGAAACCATCTACCTGTCCGAGGCCTGGAACCTGATGCGCGGCGGCGACGCCAAGGAGACGCAGTGCACCGCCCAGGAGCTGCTGGACCTGGTGCCGCCCGAGGACCTGCAGCGGATCCAGGAAGCGCTGGAACCGGTGCTGCGTGGCGAGTCGCCGCTGTACGTGGTGCAGCATCGCGTGCGCCGGCACGACGGCACGCTGCTGTGGATCCACAGCGAAGGACGCGTGGCGCAGCGCACCAGCAGCGGCATTCCGCTGCGCATGGTGGGCACCAACCGCGACATCACGCAGGCCAAGAAGGCCGAGCAGGACCTGCTGGTCGCGCGCGATGCGGCGAACGCCGCCAGCCGCGCCAAGAGCCAGTTCGTGGCCACCATGAGCCACGAGATCCGCACGCCGCTGAACGGCATCATCGGCATGACCAAGCTGCTGCTCGATGCCGACCTCTCGGCCGAGGTGCGGCGGCATGCGGACCTGATCGACCGCAGCGCGCATTCGCTGCTGTCCCTGGTCAACGACATCCTGGACGTGTCCAAGATCGAGGCCGGGCAGATGGAGATCGAGCGGGTGCCCTTCGACCTGCACGAGCTGATCCAGGACCTGGCCAACCTGTACCGCCTGCGCGCCACGGAGAAAAGCCTGCTGTTCCGCGTGCGCACGCAACCCGACCTGCCGCAGTACGTGCTGGCCGATCCCACGCGCATCCGGCAGGTGCTGGTCAACCTGCTGGGCAACGCGCTGAAGTTCACCAAGTCGGGCTGGATCGGCCTGGACGTGCGCGGCACGCGGGAGGTGGCCGGCTACGTGCTGGAGGTGACGGTGGCGGACACCGGCGTCGGCATCCCGGCGGAAGTGCAGCCGCAGCTGTTCGCCCCGTTCATGCAGGCCGACAGCTCCACCTCGCGCAAGTTCGGCGGCAGCGGGCTGGGCCTGTCCATCGTGCGCCAGCTGGTGGACCTGATGGGCGGGACGGTCGCCATGAGCAGCGTGCCGGACAAGGGCTCGCGCTTCACGGTCACGCTGCCGGTGCTGCCGGCGGAGGAGACGGTGCCGACGTCCATCCTGGCGGAACTGCCGGTGGCGGCCGAAGGTTCGCGCATCCTGGTCGCGGAGGACAACACCACGAACCAGGTGGTCGCCTTCGGCATGCTGCGCAAGCTGGGGTACGAGGACGTCAGCATTGCCAACGACGGTGCCGAGGCGTGCCGCCTGGCCGCGGCCGAGCACTTCGACGTGATCCTGATGGACTGCCAGATGCCGGAGATGGACGGCTACGAGGCCACGCGGCGGCTGCGCGAAGCGGGCATCAGCGTGCCCATCATCGCGATGACCGCCAACGCGATCAAGGGCGATCGCGAGCGCTGCATCGAGGCGGGCATGAACGACTACCTCACCAAGCCGATCGACCTGAAGGTGCTGCGCACGATGCTGGCGCGCTGGGCGCCGTCGGTGTCGAAGCTGGTGGACCTGCCGCTGTTCGATGGCGACGCGATGGAGGCGCGCTTCGGCGGCGACCTGGAGCTCAAGGACATCGCGCTGTCGACGTTCCGCACCACCACGCCGCCCCTGATGGCGAAGCTGCGCAAGGCCATCGAGGCGAACGACCGCAAGCAGGTGAAGCTGCTGTCGCATTCCGCCAAGGGCGGCGGCTCGATGGTGGCGGCCGAGCGCTACGCCGGCGTCGCCGCGATCATGGAAGAGAACGCCGGCATGGCGTCTTCAGCCGAACTGAGCAAGCTGATGGACGAACTCGAGCGGGCGTTCGAGCAGTTCGACGAGCTGATCGGGGTGATGAGCGTGCGCTGATCGTCATTCCCGCGGAGGCGGGAATCCAGGGCTTCCAGAGGGTGCCGCGCAGCGGTCGGTGAACGCAGAGGACGCAAAGGTTACGCAGAGTGCGCAGAGGAAGCCCATTCAGGATTTTCTCTGCGTCCTCTGCGTAACCTCTGCGCCCTCTGCGTTCACCTGCTCCAGCGTACCAACCCCACCCTGATTACTGCGGCTCCAGACCCACCTTCTTCACCAGCGCCGCGTACTTCGCCAGCTCGCTGCGGAACGCCGCCTGCGCCTGCTGCGGGGTGCTGACCTGGATCGTGTTGCCCTGCTTGGCCATGGTCTCGCGCACCGTGGGATCGGCGAACGCCGCGGTCACGGCGTCGTGCGCCTTCTTCACCGCATCGGCACTCATGCCCTTCGGGCCGATCACCGCGAACCACGCCTCGACCGAGAAGTTCGCGAGGCCCTGCTCGGCAAAGGTCGGGATGTTCGGCATCGCCGGCGAGCGCTGCGGCGTGAGCATGCCGATGGCCCGCAGTGCGCCGCTGTTGATGTGCTGCTGCACGCTGGGCATCGCCGCCGTCGCGAAGTCGATCTGGCCGCCGAGCAGGTCCGTGACCATCGGGCCCACGCCCTTGTAGGGAATGTGGCGGGCCTGCACGCCGCCGGCGTCCAGCACCAGCTCGCTGGCCAGGTGCAGGATCGTGCCGTTGCCGCCCGAGCCGAAGTTCAGCGCGCCCGGCTTGCCCTTGAGGAGCGCGAAGAACTCGCGCGCATTGGTGGCGCTCACCTTCGCGGGATTGGCGACCAGCACCATGGGCGTCGCGCCGACCACCGCGATCGGCGTGAAGTCGCCCGGCATGTCGAAGGGCAGCGAC
>DATAGN010000596.1:0-3761 GCA_036263715.1 Ramlibacter sp. | reverse complement strand
GGAATCCAGGGCTTCCAAGGAAAAAGCCGCGCAGCGCGCGGCTTCCTCGAATGCGGGAGCCCTGGATCCCCGCCTCCGCGGGGATGACGAAGTCACGTCAGAACCGCCACCTTCTTCCGCTCGATCAACCCGAAGTCGATCTCCGCCCCCAGCCCCGGCTTCATCGGCGCGTGCACCAGGCCCTGCGCATCGACCTCGATGTCCTGCACCAGCCCGTACTTCTGCGAGCCCGCAGGCAGCAGGATCTCGAAGAACTCCGTGTTCGGCAGCGCCATGATCACGTGCAGGTTCGCGAAGTTGTTCAGCGAATTGCCGCCATGGTGCACCTCGAAGTTCAGGTGGAAGGCCTCCGCCAGGTGCGCCACCTTCATGCAACCGGTGATGCCGCCCTTCACGGCGACATCGCCGCGCAGGAAGTCCGTGGCGCGCTCCTTCACCCACGGCGTGAACGCGTCCAGTCCCGCGGCCGGGTACTCGGTGGCCATGATCGGGATGTGCAGGTGCTTCTTCAGCTCCAGGTAGTTGTAGATGTCCGCATCCGCCAGCGGGTCCTCGTACCAGTAGTAGCCCAGCTCCTGGATCGCCTGGCCCACGCGCAGCGCGGCGGGATAGTCGTAGCTCCAGGTGGAGTCCAGCATCAGCAGGTAGTCGTCGCCCACCGCCTTGCGTACGGCCTCGCAGATGCGGATGTCCTCGCGCCAGTTCGCCGGCGGGTGGATCTTGTAGGCCGCCATGTTCTGCGCGCGGTACATCTGCGCTTCTTCGGCATACGCGGAAGCACTCGGAAGCACCGCCGAACTGATGTACGCCGGCACGTTCTTTCGATACGTGCCCAGCAGCTGGTGGATCGGCAGGCCGGCCGCCTGCCCCGCGATGTCCCACAGCGCGATGTCGACGGCGCCCACGCAACGCACGGTCGACGTGCGCACGCGTTTCCACATCGCCTTGTTCAGGCGCTCCCGGTCCAGCGGGTCCTGCCCCACCAGCAGCGGCTTGAGGTTGCGGACCAGGCCGGGCCCGTCCATGTCCGCCGCATGGAAGGCGGAGCCCAGGAACGCATGGCCCGTGATGCCCTGGTCGGTGCGGATCGCCAGCAGCCCCAGCTGGCTGGCGCCGGAGAACTTGCCGGTATGCGCGCCATAGCTGGTCGCCGGGATGTCGTCCCAGGAGAACAGCGTGAGCGTGACGTCGGTGATCTTCATTCGATGCGGATGTTGGCGGCCTTGATCAGCTCCGTCCACTTGCCGACTTCGCTTTGCACCAGTTTCTGGAACTCCGCCGGCGTGCTGGCCACGACCTCGACACCCTGCGCGCGGAAACGCTGCACCACGTCCGGCTCCTTCAGCAGCGTGACCATGTCGCGATTGAGCTTGTCGACCACCGGCCGCGGCGTGCCCGCGGGCAGCTGCATGCCGAACCACACGTTCACCTCGTAGCCGGGCACGCCCGACTCGGCGACCGTGGGCACCTCGGGCATCAGCCCCGAACGCTGCAGCCCGCTGACGCCGATCGCGCGCATCTTGCCGCCTTTGACGTGCTGCACGACGTTGGGCACGTTGTCGAAGGCGGCATCGACCTCGCCGCCCAGCATGGCCGTCAGCATCGGCGCGCTGCCCTTGTACGGGATGTGCGCCATCTTCGTGCCGGTCATGCGCATGAACAGTTCCATCGACAGGTGGTTCGACGAACCCGAGCCGGTGGAGCCGTAGTTGATCTTGCCGGGGTTCTTCCTCGCGTAGTCCAGGAACTCCTGCACCGTCTTCGCGGGGAAATCGTTGCGCACCACCAGCGCGTTCTGCGTGCTGCCGGCCCACACCAGCGGCTGGAAGTCCTTGAGCGCGTCGTAAGGCAGCGTCGCGCCGTACAGGCCCGGAAGCGCCGAGAAAGGCAGCGGCGTGATCAGGATCGTGTAGCCGTCGGCCGGCGCCTTGGCCACGAAGACGTTGCCCACGGTGGTGTTGCCGCCCGGCTTGTTCTCCACCACCACCGGCTGGTTCCACATCTTGGTGAGCTTCTCGGCCGACACGCGCGCCAGCGTGTCGTTGAAGCCACCGGGCGGGATAGGGCACGACGATCCTCACCGATCGGTCGGGGAAGCCCTGCGCCCGGGCGCCGGTGGTGGCCAGCAGCGCCAGGCTGCCGGCGGTGAAGGTCCTGCGGTCGATCTTCTTCATTTGGGAGGCTCCTTAGAACTTGACGACGTAGCCGGGCCCGTCGATGGACGGGTACTGGTCGAAGATGGATTCGTCGACCTCGATGCCGATGCCGGGCCCCGCCGGCGGCTCCACGCAGCCGTCGGTGCCGATCTCGAAGGCCGTGCCGAACATGTCGCGGAAGGGATTGAACCTGGACACGCAGGCTTCGAAGTATCCCGAGTTCTCGGTGGCCGCCAGGAAGTGCAGCGTCGCCGCGTGGTTCAGGCCCGTCGCCGAGCTGTGCGGATTCACCGGAATGCGCCAGGCCGACGCGATGGCGGCGATGCGCACGCCTTCGGTGATGCCGCCGCACTTGGACAGGTCCGGCTGCCACACCTGCACGGCGCCGGCTTCCAGCAGCTGCGCGAACTCGAAGCGGGTGTAGTGGTTCTCGCCCGCGGCGATGGGCACCAGCGGCGTGATCTTCGCGGCCTCGCGGTAGGAGGCAAAGTCGTTGCAGGCAAAGGGCTCTTCCAGCCAGCCCGCGCGGATGTCCGCCAGCACCGGCAACACGCGGCGCGCATCGGCGATCGTATAGGCGGTGTTGGCGTCGCTGAGGATGTCGACGTCGTCGCCCAGCACCTTGCGCACGTGCACGGCGCGCGCGATGTCGTCCCGCGCGTTGTCGCCCAGGCGCAGCTTCAGCGCCTTGTAGCCGCGCGCGACGTAGCCCTGCGCCTCGTCGGCGAGCGACTCCCTGGGCTGGAAGCCCAGCGCGATGCCGCCCGCGTACGCAGGCACGCGCCGGCGCGTGCCGCCCAGCAGCGCATACAGCGGCATGTTGGCCGCCTTGCCGCGGATGTCCCACAGCGCCATGTCGATGCCCGAGAGCGCGAGGGCCGCACCGGCCCCGAGGCCATGGCTGGACAGCTGCATGCGGTGCACGCGCTGCCAGGCGCCGACGACGTCGGTGGCTTCCATGCCCACCAGCATGGGCGCGAGCGTGTTGGTGATCAGGCTGGTGATGGCGCCGGGGCTGCGGCCGGGATGCGCCTCGCCATAGCCGGTGATGCCTTCGGAGGTCTGCACGCGCACGATGATCGCGTCGCGCTTGATCGTGCTGCCCACGCCCATCGTCACCGTCTTGCCCTCGGGCAGGCGGAACGACAGCGGCACGGCGGTGATGGAAGTGATCTTCATGCGGCCAGCATAGGCGCGGGCGCGCCCCGCGCGTCCTGTGGCTTACCCGAAAACCTGAGGATTCACGACGTTGCCCGGCCGCTCGCCCCGCAGCAGGGCCAGCAGCGTGGCCACCACCCACTCGCTCGTGCCGCGCAGGCTCTTTGCCGTGATGCCGGCGATGTGCGGCGTCAGCAGCAGCCGCGGCGCATCGAAGATGGCTTCGCTGCCGGTCAGCGGCACCTTGTCGTGCACGTCGAAGGCGGCGCCGCCCAGGCGCCCTTCCCGCAGCGCCGCCAGCACGGCGGGCGTGTCGATCACCGGACCGCGCGACACGTTGATGAGGAGCGCATCGGGTTTCATGCCGGCCAGGGTCGCAGCGTCCACGAGGCCTCGTGTCTGGTCGGTGAGCGGACAGGCCAGCACCACCACGTCCGCACGCTGGAA
>DATAGN010000595.1:0-4227 GCA_036263715.1 Ramlibacter sp. | reverse complement strand
ATGCACTGCCGCACGCTGCCTTGCGTGACTTCGCGGATGTCCTGGCCGCCGATGGTGATGCGGCCCTGCTGCACGTCGTAGAAGCGGTACAGCAGGCGCGCCAGCGTCGACTTGCCGGAGCCAGAAGGGCCCACCACCGCGACCGTCTTGCCCGCCGGGATCTCCAGCGACACGTCGTGCAGGATCGTGCGCGAAGGCTCATAGCCGAAGGTCACGTGGTCGAAGCGCACCGTCCACTCGCTCGCCCGCAGCGGCTGCGCCTCCGGCCGGTCGGCCACTTCGCGCTCCTTTTCCATCAGCGTGAACATCTTGTCCAGGTCGGTCAGGCTCTGCTTGATCTCGCGGTACAGCACGCCGAGGAAGTTGAGCGGGATGTACAGCTGGATCATGAAGGCGTTGACCATCACCAGGTCGCCCAGGGTCATGGTGCCGTTGACCACGCCCAGCGTCGCGCGCCACAGCATCGCCACCAGGCTGACCGCGATGATCAGCTGCTGGCCGGTGTTCAGCATCGACAGCGTGGTCTGCGCCTTGATGCGCGAGCGGCGGTAGCGGTCCAGGCTCTCGTCGTAGCGGCGGGCCTCGAACTCCTCGTTGTTGAAGTACTTGACCGTCTCGTAATTGAGCAGCGAGTCGACGGCGCGCGTGTGCGCGGCGGAGTCGTATTCGTTGGCCTCGCGCCGGAACTTGGTGCGCCACTCGGTCACCGTCACGGTGAAGATGATGTAGACGATGAGCGCGGCGATCGTGATCCAGGCGAACCACACGTCGAATTTCACCGCCAGGATGCCGAGCACCAGCGTCACCTCGATCAGGGTGGGCACGATGCTGTACAGCGAATAGGAGATCAGCGACTCGATGCCGCGCACGCCGCGTTCGATGTCGCGCGTCATGCCGCCCGTCTGGCGCTCCAGGTGGAAGCGCAGCGAAAGCGCGTGCAGGTGCCGGAAGGTCTGCAAGGCGATGCTGCGCGTGGCGCCCTGCGTCGCCTTGGAGAACACCAGCTCGCGCAGTTCGGTGAAGACCGAGGTGGACAGCCGCAGCAGGCCGTAGGCGAGCAGCAGTCCCATCGGCACCACCAGCACCGCGGCGGGATTGCCCGCCTTCATGTCCATCGCGTCGACCAGGTGCTTCAGGAGGACCGGCACGCCCACGTTCGCCAGCTTCGCGCCCACCATGAAGGCCAGGGCGGCGAGCGCGCGCCACTTGTATTCCCACAGGTAGGGAAACAGGCGCTTGAGCGTCGTCCAGTCCGTGCGCTGCTGCGCGGCAGCCGCGCCCGCAGGAAGGGGAATGGAAGAGGAGAGATCGCCGCCGTGGCGCATGAAGGACAATCAGGATGAGTTCGTTTCCAGAGATTGTGCCCATGTCCGCAAATGCAAGCCCGATGCCGGCCTATGCCGAGCCTGCCCCGGCGCCGTCCGGCAAGGAGCTGGTGCTCAAGGTCATTCCCATGCCCGCGGACACCAACGGCAACGGCGACATCTTCGGCGGCTGGGTGATGGCGCAGGTGGACCTGGCCGGCTCGGTGATCCCGGCGCGCATCATCCGCGGCCGCATGGCCACGGTGGCCGTCAAGGAATTCATCTTCAAGCAGCCCGTGCGGGTGGGCGACATCCTGAGCTTCTATTCGTCCGTGCAGCGCATCGGCCGCACGTCGATCACCGTGGACGTGGAGGTGTTCGCCGAGAGCTTCCGCACGCAGGGGCACTTCGTGAAGGTGACGCAGGCGCTCCTGACCTACGTGGCGATCGACGACGACGGCAAGCCGCGCGAGATTCCGCGCTAGAACTTGCCGTGCCGCCCCTCGCCCGCCGCGAAGCGGGCGGCACCCTGCAGCGCGTCGGGAATGCGCGCCTTGCTGCGCTCCCACTCCGCATGCAGCGCATCGGGCAAGGGCTTGCCCCACTGCTCGTAGGCATTCATGCGGTCGGCCAGCATCGTGGCCTGCGGGAACTTGCAGAGTTGCTGTGCGAGTTCGACCGCCGCTTCGCGGGCCTGCCCCTTCGGCACCACGCGGTTCGCCAACCCCATGGCCAGTGCTTCGGCGGCTTCGACCTTGCGCCCGGTGAGGATCAGGTCCATGGCATGGCCCATTCCGACCAGGCGCGGCAGCCGCACCGTGCCGCCGTCGATCAGCGGTACGCCGAAACGCCGGCAGTAGACGCCGAAGTACGCGTCATCCTCCATCACGCGCAGGTCGCACCAGAGCGCCAGCTCCATGCCGCCGGCGACCGCGGCGCCACTCACGGCGGCGATCACCGGCTTGGACAGCAGCAGGCGCGACGGCCCCATGGGCCCCCGCGCCCGCACATCGGCCGCGTCGAAATCCAGGTCCCCGAGCGCGCCGGCCCCCTCGCCCGCCACCCGGGCGCCGAACTGCAGGTCCCACCCCGCGCAGAAGTGCCCGCTGGCGCCGTGGAACACGGCCACGCGCGCCTGCGGGTCGTCGTCGAACGCAAGGAAGGCCTCGTAGAGGTGCGTCGCCGTGTCGCTGTCCACCGCGTTGCGCACCTGCGGCCGATCGAGCGTCACCACCGTGACATCACCCACTTTTTCGATGCGCACGCTTTCCATGGCGGGCATTACACACCAGCGGGGTGCAGCGCCGGCAGCGCGGTCCTTCGGGCGAACCCTGTGGCAGTACAAGCACGGCGGCGCTTATAACGGTGCGCCAACCAAGAACAAGAGAGGTCCGCCCCTTTGCAATTCCTACAGCTGGTGATCAGCGGCATCGCACAGGGCTGCATCTACGGGCTGATCGCGCTGGGCTTCGTGCTGATCTACAAGGCCACCGAGACCGTGAGCTTCGCGCAGGGCGAACTCATGATGCTGGGCGCCTTCTTCGGCCTGGCGGCGATGACCCTGATGGGTTTTCCCTTCTGGATCGCGGTGATCAGCGCGATCGCCGCGATGGCGCTGTTCGGCCTGCTGCTCGAGACCATCGTGATCCGGCCCATCCTGGGGCAGCCGGCGTTTTCCATCGTGATGCTCACCATCGGCATCGGCTATGTCGCGCGCGGCCTCATCACGATGATTCCGGCGATCGGCACGGAAACGCATACGCTGCCCGTGCCCTACAAGGACCAGGTCTGGCGCTCCGGCGGCCTGATCCTGAACGTGGAACAGATGGTGGTGATCGCGGCGACCGCGGCGCTGTGCGCGCTGCTGTATGCGGTGTTTCGCTACAGCAAGGTGGGCATCGCGATGCAGGCGGCGTCGCAGAACCAGCTGGCCGCGTACTACATGGGCATCCCGGTCAAGCGCCTGAACTCGCTGGTCTGGGCGCTGTCCGCCGCCGTCGCAGCCATCGCCGGCCTGCTGCTCGCCCCCATCACCTTCGTGCACGCCAACATGGGCTTCATCGGCCTGAAGGCGTTCCCCGCGGCGGTGGTCGGCGGCTTCGGCAGCCTGCCCGGGGCGATCGTGGGCGGGCTGATCATCGGCATCGTGGAGTCGCTGGCCGGCTTCTACCTGCCGGAGGGGTTCAAGGATGTGGCGGCCTACATCGTCGTGCTGATCATGCTGGTGGTGATGCCGAACGGGCTGTTCGGCGAAAAGCTGCGCAAGAAGGTCTGACATGCGCTTCCTCTTCAAGACCGATTACGCGCAGGACATCAAGCTGGCCAAGCATCCCGGCCACCTGTTCTGGTATGGCGTGCTGATGCTGGTGCTGCTGGCGGCGCCCTGGCTCCTGAGCGAATACCTGCTGGCGCAACTGACCTTCGTGCTGATCTACGGCGTGGTGGGGCTGGGCCTCATGCTGCTGGCGGGCTTCACCGGCCTGTTCTCCATCGGCCATGCGGCCTTCTTCGGCGTCGGCGCGTATGCCCAAGCCGTGCTGACCAACATGGGCTGGCCCTTTCCGCTGGCGCTGCTGGTGGGGGCGGGCCTCTCCGCTGCCACGGGCATCGTGGTTGGCCTGCCGGCGCTGCGCGTCAAGGGCATCTACCTGGGTATCGCGACATTGTCCTTCGGCTTCATCGTCGAGGAGGTGTTCGCGCGCTGGGAAAGCGTGACCGGCGGCAACGCCGGCAAGACGGTGGGCGCGGTGAAGATGTTCGGCTGGACCGCCGACACCGGCGCGTCCTTCTACTTCGTGTGCCTGGTGATCGCGGTGCTGGCGACGCTGGCCTGCCTGAACCTGCTGCGTTCGCCGACGGGACGCGCCTTCGTGGCGATCCGCGATTCGGAGATCTCGGCGCAGAGCATGGGCATCCACCTGGC
>DATAGN010000594.1:0-7996 GCA_036263715.1 Ramlibacter sp. | reverse complement strand
GAATGCGACGCTGGTGTTCGACATCGAGCTGATCTCCATCGGTTCCTGAGCGGGCGAACCCGGTGGACGCGGCGCGTGCGCGCGCCGAGAATGGCGCCACCATGGCCGCATCACTCACGTTCTACTACGCACCGGGGACCTGCGCCCTGGCGACCCACCTCGCGCTGGAATACGCAGGCGCGCCTTACGAGGCCGTGCGCCTGGACTTCAAGGCGCAGCAGCAGCGATCCCCCGAATACCTGAAGGTGAACCCCAAGGGCCGCGTGCCGGCGCTGGTGACCGAGCGCGGCGTGCTCACCGAAACGCCGGCGCTTCTGCAGTACGTGGCGCAGAGCGTACCGCAGGCGAAGCTCGCACCGCTGGACGATCCGTTCCTGCTGGCGAAGGTCAACGAGTTCAACAGCTACCTGTGCTCCACGGTGCACGTGAACCACGCGCACAAGGGACGCGGCTACCGCTGGGTGGACCCGGCCGACGAGGCCGCGATGGAGGCGATGAAGAAGAAGGTGCCGCAGACGATGGCCGAGTCCTTCACGCTGATCGAGGAGCAGATGTTCAAGGGCCCCTGGGTGCTCGGCGAGCGCTTCAGCACCAGTGACCTTTACCTCTACACGCTCGAACGCTGGCTCGAGGGCGACGGCGTCGACGTGCAGCGGTTCCCCAAGGTGGCCGACCACATGAAGCGCATGGAAGCGCAGCCGCAGGTGCAGAAGGTGCTCGCTGCCCACCAGGCCTGAGATGTACCGGCCTTTCGATCTCGGCGGCCGCGGCGTCGTCGTCACCGGCGGCAATGGCGGCATCGGCCTGGGCATGGCGCGCGCGCTGCTCGCCGCGGGTGCGAAGGTCGCGATCTGGGGCTCCAACGCGGAGAAGACGCAGCGCGCGCTGGCAGTGCTGCGCGAGGAATGCGGCGACGCCGCGCGCGTGCACGGCTACGTGTGCGACGTGGGGGACGAGGCGCAGGTGGAGCAGGTCTTCGCCGAGTCGGTGCAGGCGTTGGGGCGCGTGGACGCCTGCTTCGCCAATGCCGGCGTCTCGAGCAAGGGCACGCTGCTGACGGAGATGACGCTGGAGGAATTCCGGCGCGTGCAGCGCGTCAACGTGGAAGGCGTGTTCCTCACCTTCCGAGCGGCCGCGCGCCACATGGCGCAGCACGGGCAGGGCGGATCGTTGGTGGCCACGGCGAGCACCGCGGCCGTCGAAGGCGCCGCGCGCAACAGCCATTACGGTGCGTCCAAGGGTGCGGTGACTTCGTATGTGCGCGCGCTGGCGGTGGAGCTGGCGCGCCATCGCATCCGCGTGAATTCGATCCTGCCGGGCTGGATCGTGACCGACATGACGCAGCGCTCGGTGCAGAACCCGAAGTTCGCCGATGCCGTGATGCCGCGCATCCCGGCGCGGCGTTGGGGCGAGAGCGACGACTTCGGCGGCATCGCCGTCTACCTGGCGAGCGACGCGTCGTCATACGCGACCGGCGAGCAGTTCGTGATCGATGGGGGGTACACCAAGTTCTGAGTTGTTCACGCTCATCGAGGTGAACGCAGAGGACGCAGAGGACGCAGAAAAAATTCCGGAGGATTCCTGTCTTCTCTGCGTCCTCTGCGTAACCTTTGCGTCCTCTGCGTTCCTCCTGGTGGCGGGGCACCACCTCCGCCGCGGTGTGTCACAATCCCCGCAGCTCCGGGGTGTACGCGTTGCGCGTGCTGAGATCCAGACCCGTGAACTTGAACCGGTTCAGACCGGCGGAAGGAGAGCTGCAACCCTGAACGCACCCGCGGTTCGGGGGCGAACCCTTCGGAGCAACGTATCTCGCGAAGGAGCCCCCGTGAACAGCACCGCCGCACCCCAGTACCCCCGCGTCCTGTCCATCGCCGGTTCCGACTCCGGCGGCGGCGCCGGCATCCAGGCCGACCTCAAGACCTTCGCTGCCCTGGGCTGCTTCGGCATGACCGCCATCACGGCGCTCACCGCGCAGAACACGCTGGGGGTGCGCTCCATCCACTCCGTGCCCACGCCGATCCTGCGCGACCAGATCGATGCGGTGGTCGAGGACATCGGCGTCGACGCGGTCAAGATCGGCATGCTGCACTCGGCCGAGACGGTGCGCTGCGTCGCCGACGCACTGCGCCGGCACGCGCTGCAGAAGGTCGTGCTCGATCCGGTGATGATCGCCACCAGCGGCGCCAAGCTGATCGACGACACCGCCATCGACGTGCTGGTGCGCGAGCTGTTTCCGCTGGCAGCCGTGGTCACGCCCAACCTCGACGAGGCCGGCCTGCTCGTCGGCCAGCCGCTCGCATCCGAAGCCGACATGGAGGCGGCGGCACGCCAGCTGCTCGAGCGCGGCGCCAACGCGGTGCTCGTGAAGGGCGGACACCTCGCCGGCGACACGGTGAGCGACCTGCTGCTCGTGCGCGGCGGCAAGCCCGCGTGGATGCGCGCGCCGCGCATCGCCAGCGACAACACGCATGGCACCGGCTGCACGCTGTCGAGCGCCATCGCGAGCCGGCTGGCACTCGGCGATGAGCTCGCGGCCGCCGTGGACGCGGCACGCGCGTTCGTGCGCGGCGCACTCGCGGCCGGCGCCCACGTGCGCACCGGCGCGGGCAGCGGCCCCCTGAACCACGCCTGGGCACCGCAGGTCCTGCGTCCGCTCGCATGAACGAGCCGCTGGTCCAGGCGCTGCTCGCCTTCCTGGCGCAGGACGGCTGCAGCGACGCGCAGTTCGATGCGCTGGCGCTGCGCCTGTTCGCCGAGCAGCACGCCAACAACGCGGCGTACCGCCGCTTCTGCCAGTTGCGCGGCGCCACCCCGCGCAGCGTGAAGGGCTGGAAGGACATCCCCGCCGTGCCGATCACGGCCTTCAAGGAGGTCACGCTCAGTTGCGTGCCGGCGGACAGCGCCGAGCGTGTCTTCATGACCAGCGGTACGACCCGCGCCGAAGTGAAGGGCCGGCACTACCACCCGACGCTGCGCGTGTGGGATGCCTCCTTCCTGCCGAACTTCGCGCGCCGCTTCATGCGCGGCACGCCGCGCCTGCGCATGGGCCTGCTCTTCCCCGACGAACAGGCGCTGCCGAACTCGTCGCTGGCGCACTACCTCGCGATGGCGCGCACGCACTTCGGCACGCCCGGCAGCGCTTGCTACCTCGGCGCGAGCGGCCTGGACGTCGACGGCCTGTGCGCGATGCTGCGCGCGAGCGAAGCGCGCAACGAGCCCTGCGCCCTCCTCGGCGCGAGCTACAGCTTCGTGCACCTGCTGGATGCGCTGGCGGCGCGCGGGGACACTTTCCGCCTGCCCCCGGGCAGCCGCGTCCTCGACACCGGCGGCTACAAGAGCCAGTCGCGCGAGCTGCCGCTCGACGAGTTCTATCGATCGCTGGCAAGCACCTTCGGCGTGCCGCGCGAGCATTGCATCAACATGTACGGCATGACGGAGCTGAGCACGCAGCTCTATGACGAGGGCAATGCGGTCGTCCCTTCGCTGAAGTCGGGGCCGCACTGGATCCGCTCGCGCCTGGTCGACCCGCTCAACGGGCGCGAGGTGCCGCACGGAGAGCGCGGCATCCTCGTGCACTGCGACCTCGCCAACTTCAACTCGGTCGCGAGCATCCTGACCGAAGACGTCGGCGTGGCCGTCGACGGCGGCTTCCTGCTGCTCGGGCGCGCGGAGGGCGCGCAGGCCAAGGGCTGCTCCCTGGCGGTGCAGGAATTCCTGCAGGCAGCCAGGCCATGACGCAGCCCTGGCGCGCAGGCTACCTGCCCGGCCTCGCCGAGCACGAGGTCGGCTGGCACACGCTGCCTTTCGGGGAAGGCGCGCAGCGCGTCGAGGTTGCCGTCCCGGTGCTGCAGCCGTCGCAACTGGCCGCGCTGGCCCGCCGCGTGAAGCAGGCGCCTGCGCTCAAGGAGCTGCCCGTCTCGCGCATCGTGGAGATCCTCGACGCCGCGATCGCACGGCTGCTGGATCCGCTGGACCCGTTCCGCCGCGAAGCCGAACGCCTGCTGCCCGCTGTCACCGGCTACGACGCGGAGATGGTGCGCCTGGGCCTCGACGGCTTCCTGCCGACGTTTCGCGCCCCGCAATTGCATCGCTTCGTCGCCGAGGACTTCGCCAATCCCAAGGTGCTGGACGAGTTCCAGCCGGCCATGAAGGGCGGGCTCGTGCGCGCCTTCGGGCCCGACCTGCTGGTGCACAGCTGGGCCGGCAACGTGCCGGCGCTGCCGCTGTGGAGCCTCGCGTGCGGCCTCCTCGTCAAGGCCGGCAGCATCGGCAAGCTCCCCAGCGCGGAGCCGGTGTTCGCGAGCCTGTTCGCCCGCCTGCTCGCGGAGGTGGAGCCAACGCTGGCCGACAGCCTGGCCATCGTGTGGTGGAGAGGCGGCGACGCGCAAAGCGCGGCGGCGGTGTTCGACCAGGCCGACACGGTCCTGGCCTATGGCGGCAACGAAGCCATCGCGCAGGTGCGCGCGCAGGTGCCGGTCACGACCCGCTTCCTCGGTTTCGGCCACAAGCTCGCCTTCGGCGTCATTTCTGCCGCGGCGCTCGACACGCAGCGCGGGCCCGCGTGTGCGCGCCTGGCCGCGCACGACGTGGTCCGCTACGAGCAGCAGGGCTGCTACTCGCCGCACCAGTTCTACGTGCAGCGCGGCGGCCGGGTCACGCCCAGGGACTTTGCGGGCTACCTGGCCGCCGAACTCGCCAACCTGCAGGCCCGCTTTCCGCGCCGTGCGCTCGCGTTCGAGGAAGCGGCGGCGGTGTCCGGCTGGCGGCAGTCGGCGGAACTGCGCGCCCTGTCGGACCCTGGCACCGCGCTGATCGGCGACGTCGTCTGCATCGATGGCGCGCAGCCGCTCGCGCCCACGGCCGGCGGTCGCAGCGTCGTGGTCAGCGCGTTCGACCAGTTCGAGGACATCGTCACGCTGGTGGCGCCGCACGCACGCTTCCTGCAAACGGCGGGTGTCGCCGCGCCGCCGCGCGAGCTGCTGCGGCTGGCCGGCTTGCTGGGGGCTGCGGGCGTCACGCGCATCTGCGCGCTCGGCGCGATGACCTCGCCGGAAGCGGGCTGGCACCACGACGGCCGTTTCAACCTGCTGGACCTGGTGCGCATGGTGGAGGTGGAAGCCTCGGCCGAGCGCGCGGCGGATCGCCTCGCGCGGTATGCGCAGGAGGACCGACCGTGAGCCTCTTGGCATTGCGCGATGTCCGCTTCGCCTTTCCCGGCTGGCCTCCCACGGTGACGGGCGCGCAACTGGAGGTGGAGGAGGGCGCCTTCCACTGCCTGGTCGGACGCAGCGGCTGCGGCAAGACCACGCTGCTGAAACTCGCGGCGGGCCTGCTGCAGCCGGATGCGGGAGAAGTGGTCTTTGGCGGCAGGCGTGCGGATGCCATCGGCCCGGGCATCGGCTTCGTGTTCCAGTCGCCCAACCTGCTCGAGTGGCAGCGCGTCATCGACAACGTGCTGCTGCCGGTCTCGCTGCACCATCGGCCGACCGACGCGGAACGCGCGCAGGCGCAGCGGCTGCTGGACCAGTTCGGCTTGCACGCGCACGCGCGCAAGTACCCGCGCCAGCTGTCCGGCGGCCAGCAAAGCCGCGTGGCGCTGGCCCGCGCGCTGATCCTGCAGCCGGCGCTGCTGCTGCTCGACGAGCCGTTCGCGGCGCTCGATGCGATCACGCGCGAGGAGCTGCAGCGCGACCTGCTGCAGACGTGCCGCGCGCAGGGCGCCACGGTGGTCTTCGTCACGCACGACATCGCCGAAGCCGTCTTCCTGGCGGACCGAGTCGACGTGGTGGAGGACGGCCGCGTCGTCCAGGAGATCGCGATCGACCTGCCGCAACGCACGGCGGCCACGCGCTATGGCGAGCCTTTCGTGCGCTACTGCCGCATCGTGCGCAGTGCGTTGCACCTGGAGGCAGCCCAGGCATGAAGCGCGCCGACGTCCTCACCCGCGCCGGCGCGCTGCTGCTGGCGGTCTTTCTGCTGCTCGCCTGGGAGACGCTGTGCCGCGTCCTGCGCGTGCCGCCGCTGGTGCTGCCGCCCCCGTCGGCGATCGCCGCCGCCTTGTGGAAGGGGATCGCCACCGGCTACTTCTGGCCGCACCTGCGCGCCACCGCGCTGGAGCTGGTGCTGGGGGTGCTTGCCGGCAGCCTGCTGGGATTCCTGGCCGGCATCGCGCTCGGCGAAAACGTGTTGCTGCGCCGCCTGCTGATGCCCTACGTGGTGGCGAGCCAGGTCATCCCGAAGCTCGCGTTGGCGCCGCTGTTCGTGCTGTGGTTCGGCTTCGGCATGACCTCGACGGTGGTGATCACCGCGCTGATCTGCTTCTTCCCGCTCATGGAAAACACGCTGACGGCCCTGCAACAGGTCCAGCCCGAGCGGCTGGAACTGTTTCGCATGCTGGGCGCCACGCGTACGCAGACGCTCTGGCGGCTGAAGCTGCCCAGCGGGCTTCCTGCCATCCTGGCCGGCTTGCGGGTGGCGGTGGTGCTGGCGCTGGTCGGCGCGGTCGTCGGCGAATTCATCGGCGCGACCACGGGCCTGGGCGCACTCGTCATCGCCACGCAGGGCACGATGGACACCTCGCTCATGTTCGCCGTGCTCGTGCTCATCGCCGCGCTGGGCATGCTCGCCTACCAGGCCACGCTGCTGCTGGAGCGCTGGCTGCTGCTGCCCTTCACCCGGACCACCTGAGGAGAACCCATGCCCACCATCCCCCGCCGCACGGTGCTTGCCGGCCTGCTGGCCTCGCCCTTCCTCGCCCGTGGCCAGGCCCTGGAGAAGGTCACCGTCGCGGGCTGGAGCAAGGCCATCACCGAGGTGATGCCGCTGCTGGTGGAGGAGGACAAGGGCTTCTACAAGGCGCAGGGCATCGCGCTCGAATACGTGCCGGGCGCGGGCAGCGCCGACGCCATCCGCAACATCCTGGCCGGCCAGGCGGACGTGGCCTTCAGCGACCCGGGCTCCTTCTTCGCGGCGCTGGACAAGGGCGCGCAGCTGCGCGCCATCTACGACATCTACCCGCAGAACGTCTTCAACGTGGTGGCGCTGAAGAACAGCAACATCACGAAGCCGGGTGACCTCAGGGGCAAGAAGATCGGCGTGTACAGCCTGGCCAGCGGCACGCGCCAGGCGCTGCAGGTGCTGCTGCACAGCGCGGGGCTGGCCGAATCCGACGTGACCATCGTCGTCACCGGCCTGCTGAATTTCGCGCCGCTGATGCAGGGGCAGGTGGATGCGACGGCCGCGACCGACACCGGCCTGGCCATCGGCCGCAGGCGCGGCCTGCCGGAGGTGAACGTGATCGAGGTGGGCAGCTACCTGCCGGTGTCGAGCGACCTGTTCGTCGTGCGCGAGGAGACCTACCTGAAGCGCCGCATCGCGCTGCAACGCTTCCTGCGGGGCTACCGCGATGCCGCGGCGTGGATGATCGCCCGGCCGGAAGAGGCCGCGCAGCTGGCGGTCAAGCGCGCCATCGATGGCACCGACCCCGCGCTGAACCTGGAGATCATCAAGCTGCGCAATGCCGCGACCGTCTCGGAGCTGACCCGCCGCATGGGCCTGGGCGCCATGGACGTCGCTTCGCTGCAGCGTGCGGCCGACACGTATCGCAAGCTGGGCCTCATCGCCCGGCCCCTGGACGTCGCGAAGGTGGTGAGCCAGGACCTGCTGCCCGGGCGGCGCGGAGAGCCCGGATGAACTTCACCGGCAAGGTGGTGCTGGTCACCGGCGCCGGCCGCGGCATCGGTGCGGCGATTGCGCGTGCCTTCGCGGGCGAGGGCGCGACGGTCGCGGTGAACTACCTGCGCAACGCGCAGGCGGCGCAGGACGTGGTGGAGCAATGCCGCGCCGCTGGTGGCGACGCGTTCGCCCTGCAGGCGGACGTGACCGATGCGGCGCAGGCCACAGCGCTCGCGCAAGGCGTGGTCGACGAAGCCGGACGCATCGACGTGCTGGTGAACAACGCATTTCGCGCCCATGCCTTCGACCCCGAGCAGCGCAA
>DATAGN010000593.1:0-1527 GCA_036263715.1 Ramlibacter sp. | reverse complement strand
GTTCCAGTGCACCTTGCAGCCCATGTGCGTGCACACGGAGGACACGGCGAACAGCTCGCCGTCGGGTGCCCGGTAGGCGGCGAAGGTCTCGCCCTCCGCATCCACCAGCGCGCTGTCCCCAGGAGCCAGGCTCGAGAGCTTCTCGTTCTGCGGCTTGGTCAGGTAATCCTTCACCAGCTGCTTCATCACGAAGACGTTCTCTTCGACGATGTTCTTGGCCCCCTTGACCAGCGACACGCGCCCCGGCTTGACCAGGTCGGCGAAGACCGCCTGGTGGCCCAGGAGCTCCGCTGCGATCAGGCGCGCGGCCACGGTACCCCAGGTGAGTCCGTCGGTGCCGAAGCCGGTGGCCACGAAGCAGCCGGAGTGGTTGCGCCCGATGTAGGGCAGGTAGTCGGCGCCGCGGTAGTTCTGCGCGGACCAGATGTGGGTGATCGGCCGGTCGCCCACGTAGCGCCTGGCCAGCGCCTGCAGCGCCATGAGGCTCGCCATGGCGTTGTGCACGCCCACCTTGTGTTCCTGCCCGGCGCAGACGAGGTACTGCTTGCCATCCGCTTCCAGGGTGCGCACCGAGAGCGATTCCTTGCCCTGGTACCACCAGGTGCCCGGGCCCGGTTCGGGCTGGCCGTCCCATTCGAAGGCGATCGCGTACTCGCGGTGCACCGGCATTTCGGCGTGGACCAGGTGGATGCCCTTGGGCGAGTGCGTCGCCAGCACGATCTCCCTGGCGTGCACGCTGCCGGAGGCGGTCACCGCGCGCCTGGCCTTGGTGTCGAGCTCGATCACGCGCGAGTGCTCGTGGATCTGCGCGCCGGCCTGGGCGGCGCGTCGCGCCATGGCCACCACGTAGGCCTGCGGCTGGAACTGCGCCTGTCCCGGCAGCACGATCACGTCGCCTTCGGCGGGCGGCAAGGGCGGGGGCACGGACGACGCCTTCTCCACGGCGCAGCCCGCCGCGCGCATCGCCTCGTATTCCTGGAGGATGGTGTCGTTGCTGGAGGCATCGGCCCACTGCACCACCGGGCAGCGGCGAAAGCCCACGTCGGGCAGACCGCGGCAGCGCTCCTCGACGAAGTCGACGGCGGAGCGGCGTTCCGCCACCACCTGCTTGCCGACCTCGGCGCCCCAGCGCGAGACGACCTCGCGCAGGCCGCTGGCGAGGTTCTCGTACAGGTTGCCGGTGGAGTTGCCGGTGGTGCCGTTGCCGATCGTGTCGGCCTCGAGCAGCACCACGCGCGGCTTGTTCGCGGTCTTCTGTTCCGCCAGCAGGTCGGCCAGCGTCACGCCGGTGATGCCGCCGCCGATGATGAGGACGTCGCATTCGATGTCGCCCTGCAGCATCGCGTAGCCACTGGGTGCGGCCGTGCCCCGCCAGACGGAAAGCGTCTCCATGAAGTTCTCCCTGCGAAAACCTTCATGCTAGGCACGCGTGCGTACCGGTGTCGTAGGACGGGGACGACAACCGCTTGAACAGCCGAATACGGACAGCCGGACGCAGAGGACGCAAAGATTCCGCAGAGGACGCAA
>DATAGN010000592.1:0-4645 GCA_036263715.1 Ramlibacter sp. | reverse complement strand
ATCTTCGCCATGACCATCATCTACTGCCTGCTCGCGCTGCGCTCGGTCAGCGGCGAGATGGCCGCCGAGGCGGTGCCGCACTTCACCGTCACGCTGGGCCTGGTGCTCAGCGTCGCGTGCGTGATGGCGATGGTGGTGCTGCTGCACATGGTGGCGCACGCGATCGTGGTCGACGAGGTGATCCGGCGCGTGGGCGCGGACCTCGAGGAGTCGATCGCGTCGATGCCGGCGAAGGTGGACGACGCGCCGAGTACGCAGCAGCCGGCGCTGGAGGGCTTTCCCGGCACCGAGCATCCGCTGCGCGCGGACGCGGAAGGCTACGTGGAAGCGGTGCGCTACGAGCACCTGGCGCGCGAGGCGCAGGCGCTGGACCTCTACGTGACCCTGCAGGTGATGGCGGGTGACTTCGTGGCCAAGGGCGACCGCATCGGCAGCCTGCACGCGCCGGCCGGGCGCCTGGATGTCGCCGGCCTGGCGCCGCGCTTTGCCGGCGCGGTGCTGATCGGCAAGGAGCGCACGCCGGTCCAGGACCTGGCGTTCTCGATCCGGCACCTGGTCGACGTGGCGCTGCGCGCGCTGTCGCCGGCGATCAACGATGCGAACACCGCGCGCGTGGTCATCGACCGCTTGCGCGGCGCGTTGACGCGCCTGTTCCGCAAGCAGCTGCCCTCCGGGCGCTACGCCGACGAGCAGGGCGTGCTGCGCGTGGTCGGCAAGCGCCACAGCTACGTGGACCACATCGGGCATGCGCTGGACCCGATCCGCCACAGCGCCACGAGCCAGCCGGTGGTGGTGATCACGCTGCTGGAGGCGCTGGCCAAGCTCATGGGGCACACCAGCGATCCGGCCATCCTGCGCTTCATGATGGAACAGGCGGAATTCACGGCCAGGGCCAGCGAGGGCGCGCCGCACGACGTGCAGTCGGTGGAGCGTGCGTTGGCCGCCACGCGCGAGTGCTTCGACAAGAGGCTGCTGGAACTCTAGGAGCCGCAGTTCGTCATCCCCCGGGTTCCACGGCCGCAAAGTCGATGTGACCCTGCGCCGCGTCCACCGCCACCAGCCGCACGCGCAGGGCGTCGCCGACGTCCGCGCCTGCGGCACCGCGCACCAGCCGCCCCTCCAGCAGCGGCTGCGCGATGCGCACGTACGTGCCCTTGGGCGCGGCGCCGGTGACGATCGCGTCGAAGACGTCGCCGACGCGATCGTGCAGGAGGGCGGCGCCGGCGGCCTTGAGCACCGTCCGCTCCACCTTGTTGGCGTTGTCTTCCTGCAAGGTGCAGTGCCGCGCCAGCTCGGCGAGTTCGGCGTGCGAGTAGGGGGAGGGCGCGCCGGCCAGGCAGGCCTTCACCAGCCGCTGCGTCACCAGGTCCGGGTAGCGGCGGTTCGGGGCGGTGGAATGCGCGTAGTCGCTCACCGCCAGCCCGAAGTGCCCCAGCTCCGGCGCGCCCGGCGCGGAGGCCACGTAGGCGCCGGAGCCCAGCATCTTGACGACGCGCAGCGACAGGTCGGCAAATCCCGCGGGGTCACGCGTGCGGCGGTCGACCAGGAAGCGCTCCAGCGCCACGGCGTCGGGCTCGGGCGGCAGCACCGCGCCCAGCGAGGCCGCCAGCGCCTCGAGCCGGTCCCAGCGCCGCGGCGACTGCAGGAAGCGGCGCAGCGACGGAAAGCCGCCTTGCGCCAGGAAGCGCGCAGTCGCCGCGTTGGTGGCGATCATCACGTCGGCGATCAGGTCCTTGGCGCGGCTGCGTTCGTCGGCCCGCAGGTCGACCAGCCGGCCGTCCTGCAGCACGGGCCGGGCGGCCGTGGTGCGGACGTCCAGCGCGCCGCGCCGCTGGCGCCACTGGCGCAGGCGCGTGGCCAGCAGGTCGTGGAGCCGCACCTGCTCCTGGATGCGGGGCGGGGCGGCGGCGGCCGGCAGGGGGCCATCGCCATCGAGCCAGCGCGAGATGCCGTCGTAGGTGAGCTTGGCCTGGTTGCGCACCACGGCGCGATACAGGCGGTGCTGCGTGACGGTGCCGTCGCCTGCCACTTGCAGGTCGACCACCACGGCCCATCGCTCCTGGCCTTCGTGCAGCGAGGTGCGATCCGTGGACAGCACCGGCGGCAGCATGGGAAAGGTGCCGGCGGCCGTGTAGACCGAGGTGGTGTTGCGCGCCGCATGCGCGTCGACGGCCCCGCCGCGCGGGGCCAGGGCATCGACGTCGGCGATGGCGACCAGCAGGCGCGTGGTGCCGTCGGCCAGGACCTCCGCGACGCTCAGCTGGTCCAGGTCGCGGGTGTCGTCGTTGTCGATCGAGAACCAGGGGAGCGCGCGCAGGTCGCGCAGGTCCGCCTGCGGCGCCGGCATGGCGTTGACGGCTTCGCGCAGCGCCGCCGGCGGGAAATCGGGTTGCAGGCCGTGCGCCTGCATCGCCTGAACGGCGACGGCCTGGAGATCGGGAGTGGGCATCGGTGAGAAGGGGACCTTCAGCGCGGGCGCTTCGCGTCCATCTCGCGGATCAGCGCGCGCGCTTCGTCTGCCTCCGGGATCGGCCTGCCGCTGTCGCGCCACTGCACGGCGGCCTTGAAGCCTTCCTGCTGCGCGTAACGGCGGAACCACAGGCCTTCCGGGTTGTGGCGGGTGATGCCGTCGAACAGGGTGGCGAACATCTGCGTCTGCTCCAGACCCATGGACAGCATCACCTGGTTGACCACCAGCTTGTGCATGGCCAGGTGGCTGCGCGGCACGCCGGCGATGCGCCCGGCCAGTTGCATGACGTGCGCTTCCAGTTCCGCGGCCGGGACGGCGGCCGTGGCCAGCCCCCATTCCGCCGCCGTCCTGCCATCGAGCACGTCGCCGGTGAACATCAGCTGCTTGGCGCGCATGGGGCCCAGGCGGTAGGTCCACATCGCCGTGGTGGGGCAGCCCCACACGCGCGTGGGCATGTAGCCGATGCGCGCGTCCTCGGCCATCACCAGCAGGTCGCAACACAGTGCGATGTCGCTGCCGCCTGCCACCGCCGCGCCGTGCACCTTGGCGATGGTCGGCTTGGCGCTGCGCCACAAGGCCATGAAGTCCTCGGTGTAGCGCTTCATCTGCGCATAGTCGACCATCGGGTCCCAGGGCTGGCCTTCCTGCTGGCACGGATGCTCGATGTGCTGCTCGGCGAAGGCGGCCAGGTCGTAGCCGCCGCAGAAGCCCTTGCCGGCGCCCTCGACGACGATGACGTGCACTTCCTCGTTGCGGTTGGCCCATTCCACCGCCTGCCGGATCTCGCCCGGCATCTCGCCGTTGATCGCATTGAGCCGTTCGGGCCGGTCGAGCACCAGCCGCGCCACGCGGGGTGCCTGCGCGTCCTGGGCGATGGTGAGGGTCGAGAATCTCTCCGTCATCGGGGCTCCTTGGTCGATGAGAAGATTCTGGGCACAAAAGAAGCGGCCGTGGGCCTTGACCGATGAACCCCCTCTCGAACGCCTGGCGGCGCATCCGCGCCGCGGCGCTGGCCACGCCCGTGTTGCGCGTGGTGCTGCTGGCGATGCGCAACTACGTGATGCACCAGAGTGCCAACCAGGCCGGCAGCCTGGCGTTTTCCTGGCTGCTGGCCATGTTCCCCCTGCTGGTGCTGGTGTCCGCGGCGGCGGCCTTCTACGGGGGGCCGGGCGAAGCGGCCGCGCTGGTCGACCGGGTCCTGGGGTATGCGCCCCAGGTGGTGCGCGACGCCATGCAGCCGGCGGTGCAGCAGGTGCTGGCGCAACGCAACCAGGCGCTGCTGGCGATCGGCGTGCTGGCGACGCTGTGGACGGCCTCGTCCGGCATGCAGGCGATCCGCACGGCGGTGAACCGTGCGTATGGCATCGAGCGCGGCCTGTCCTTCTGGCGCGCGCGCATCAAGGTCACGGTCTTCACGGTGATCGTCGGCGCGGGCGTGCTGGCGACTTTCAGCAGCGTGGTGGTCATGCCCTACGTCTGGCAGCTGCTGCAGGCGACCGAGGTGAGCGGGGTCGACGCGATGCGGGTGGTGGACACCGTGCGCTACGGCTCCGCCCTGGTCGTGCTGACGATCCTGTACGCCCTGGTCTACGGCTGGCTTCCCGACATCCCGCAGCGGCTGTACACCGTGCTGCCCGGAGCGGTGGTGGGCGCCGCGCTCTGGACGGCGGCTGCCGCGATCCTCTCGTACACGCTGCATACCGCTGGCAAGCTGGTGCTGCTGTACGGCAGTTTCACCGGTGTCGTCGCCACCCTGGTGTTCCTGTACATCAGCGCCACCACGCTCATCTTCGGCGCCGAGATCAATGGCGTGCTGCGGGCGAAGGAAAATGCCAACCCTCGGAGGAGTGCATGAAGGAAGTCATCGACTGCGGGCTGCCGCCCCTGGCGCAACCGTTTTCCTGGGCCGTCAAGGGCGGCGGGCTGCTGTTCACCGCGCACGGGCCCGTGCGCCAGGACGGCAGCATCGACACCGGCAGCATCGAGGCGCAGGCCCGGCTGACCTTCGCCAACCTGCGCCGCGCCGTGCAAGCCGCCGGCGGCACGATGGCCGACGTGACGCAGGTGCTGATCTCCATGACGGACATTGCGGACATGAAGGCGATCGATGCGGTGTACCGCGAGTTCTTCCAGCCGCCGTACCCGAACCGGTCCAGCGCCGCGGTGGCGGCGCTG
>DATAGN010000591.1:0-2067 GCA_036263715.1 Ramlibacter sp. | reverse complement strand
CTCGCTGCGGTAAGCCTGCAGCAGCTTGCCGGCCTTCGTCTCGAGGTCGCGCGCCGCGAGCGCGGCGCTCACGAGCCTGGACACGGGGTCCTTGCCCGCCTGGAAAGCCTCGGTCACCAGGACCAGCAGGACGTCCGTCTTCTCGTTGGCTGCACCTGCAAGGTCGAGGGTCTTGAGTTCGAAGTCCATAATCTCTTGTTGTTCACGCGCCTGCACGGGCGCATCGGCTGCCGATGTTATTCCATTCAACCGTTCGCAAGGAGCTGGCCCGCAGTTTCGGGGCCGCCCTCGTCGTGCTCGTCACCATCGTGATGACCATGACCCTGATCCGCACGCTGAGCCTGGCGAACCGCGGCAGCGTGAACCCGGAAGAAATCATGATGGTCATGGGCTACACCGTGCTCGGTTACCTGCCCACCATCCTGACCCTGTCGCTGTTCATCGCCATCGTGGGGACCATCTCGCGCATGTACCGCGACAGCGAGATGGTGATCTGGTTCTCCGCCGGCCGCGGCTTGTCGTCGCTGGTGCGGCCGCTCTTCGGCTTTGCCTGGCCGGTCCTCGTGGTGACCGCATTGCTCTCGCTGGTGATCTGGCCGTGGGCCAACCACCAGACCCAGGAGCTGAAGGATCGCTACGGGCGCCGCGGCGACCTCGAACGCGTGCAGCCCGGGCAGTTCCAGGAGTCGGCGGGCGGGCGCCGCGTCTTCTTCCTGGACAAGGACACGCCGGACAACAAGTCGGGCCGCAACATCTTCATCTCCACCGTGGAGAAGGACAAGGAGACGGTGACCTCCGCCCGCAGCGGCCGCGTGGAAACGATCGGGGAGGACCAGTTCCTGATGCTGTCCAACGGCCAGCGGCTGGAGAACTCGCTCAAGGGCGAAGGCCTGCGCATCAGCGAATTCGAACTGCATGGCAGCCGTGTTCGGCAAGGGGTACTTGCCGCCACCGATGACAGCCCCGTGAAGACGCGCTCCACCCTCATGCTGGTGCGCAACCCGACACCCGTGAACCGCGGCGAACTCTCGTGGCGCCTGGGGCTCGCGCTCGCGGGCATCAACTTCATCCTGCTGGCCGTCACGGTGTCCTCGGTCAACCCGCGGGTGGGCCGCAGCGGCAACCTGCTGTTCGCGCTGTTCGCCTTCGTCGTGTACTACAACCTGCTGAACCTGGGCCAGAGCTGGATCTCGCGCGAGCGCGCAGGCTTCCTCACGTTCCTGCTGCTGGTGCACGGCGGCACCTTCATCGGCGGCGTGCTGTGGCTGTCCAAGCAGCACAACAACTGGTCGCCGCGTTCCTGGCTGCGGCGCAGGCGGAGGCAGCCGGCTTGAAGACGCTGCGTCGCCTCGTCTACGCCGAGGTCATCTACGCCGTGGCCTTCGTGAGCCTCGGCTTCCTCGCCCTCTTCTTCTTCTTCGATTTCGTCGAGGAGCTGCCGCGCCTGGGCCAGGGCATGCAGGCCTATCGCCTGTCGCAGGCGCTGCTTTACGTGACGCTGCGCCTCCCCAGCCACCTGTACGAGCTGATGCCGATCGCGGTGCTGATCGGGACCATCTTCGTCATGGCCCGCTTCGCCCAGAGTTCGGAGTACACCATCCTGCGCACCAGCGGTCTCGGACCCTGGCGCGCACTGCGCGCGCTGCTGGTCCTGGGCTTCGGCTTCACCATGCTCACCTTCCTGACGGGCGACTACCTCGCGCCGGCGAGCGACCGCACCGCGCAACTGCTGCGCGCGCGCATGGACGGCGGCGTGTCCGTGGGCCTCACGGGCGCCTGGCTGAAGGAGCGGCAGCGCTACCACTCGTACAACGTCAACGTGAAGGTGCTCACGCCCGAGGGCCACATGGACCGCGTGCGCATCTTCGAGTCCGATGCGCGCGGCTTCCTCGTGTCGATCACGCAGGCGCCCCGCGCCACCTTCAGCGAAGGGGCGTGGCTGCTGGAGAACGCCGATCGGCAGGAATTCTCCGGCGGCGAGGGCAAGACGGCGCAGGTGGAACGCACCAAGCTGCCGACGATGCGCTGGCCCACCGAGATCACGCAGGAAATGGTGTCGGTCGCGCT
>DATAGN010000590.1:0-3022 GCA_036263715.1 Ramlibacter sp. | reverse complement strand
CCGGGCCGGCCCGTCATGTACGCGAGGCCGCCCATCATCTGCACCACCTCGTCCAGCGCCGTGCGGTGGTCGTAGGGACCGGGCAGGAAGCCCTTGTGGCTCACGCAGATGATGCGCGGGTTCAGCTTCGAGAGGCTCGCGTAGTCCAGCCCCAACTTCTTCATCGTGCCGGGCCGGAAGTTTTCGCTGACGATGTCCGCCGTGCCAACGAGCTTGAGCACAGCCTCGCGGCCTTCAGGCGTCTGCAGGTCCAGCGCGATGCTCTTCTTGTTGCGGTTGAACAGCGGAAAGAAGCCCGCGCCCGAGCCGAGCAGCCGCCGCGTGTTGTCGCCCTGCGGCGGCTCCACCTTGATGACCTCGGCGCCCAGGTCGGCGAGCACCATGCCGCAGGTGGGCCCCATCACCATGTGGGTGAATTCGACGACGCGGATGCCGGCGTAAGGCAGGTTCGCTTCAGGCACGCAGCGCCTCCTGCACGAAGCCCCTGGGCAGGCCTGCTTCCGGCGTCATGCCATACAGCGGTTCGCCGGGAAGACCGGCGGCCAGCGGAGCGCGGGCGGCGATCAGTCGTTCCAGGTTCACGCCGGTGCGGATGCCCATGGCTTCGAACATGAAGACGAGGTCCTCGGTGACGACGTTGCCGGAAGCGCCGGGCGCATACGGACAGCCGCCGAGGCCGCCGAGCGAGCTGTCGAAGGTGCGCACGCCGACATCGTAGGCGGCGAGGCAGTTCGCCAGGCCCAGGCCGCGCGTGTTGTGCATGTGGGCGGCGCCGGTGCGCTCGCCAATTTCGGCGAAGAGGCGCTTGAACAGGCGCCGCACCTGCGCGGGGTTGCCCATGCCGGTGGTGTCGGAGAGGCCGGATTCGTCGGCGCCGGCGGCGATGGCGGCTGCCGCGAGCCGCACGACGTCGTCCTCGGCCACTTCGCCTTGCAGCGTGCAGCCGAAGGCCGTGGAGATGTTGGCCTCCACGTGCACGTTCGGTGCGCGCTCGTTCTTCAGTTCGACGATGCGCGCGACCTCGTCGAGCATTTCCTCGCGGGTCTTGCGCACGTTGGCGCGCGAGTGCGCTTCGCTTGCGGACAGCGGGATGGTGAGCTTGTGGGCGCCGGCGGCCAGCGCCGCCTCGGCGCCGCGGAGGTTGGGCACGAGCGCCATCACGGTGAGGTTCGGCAGCGTGCGCGCGAAAGCGACGACTTCGGCCGCATCGGCCATCTGCGGCAGCAGCCTGGCGGGGACGAAGGAGGTGACTTCGATTTCGCGCAGGCCGGCGGCGTGCAGGGCCGCGAGCCAGCGCTTCTTGGCTTCGGTGGGCATGGTGCCCTGCACGGACTGCAGCCCGTCGCGGGGGCCGACCTCGCTGATGAGGACTTGGGGGGTCATGGCGCCATTGTCCCCCGTGCGAGCGGCGGGGTTCGGCTTCGCGCTCACCCCGCCCTACGCGTAGGTCGGGGTCGCCCGCGGCGACCCCGACAGCCACTCACTCCGGCTTGTAGCCCGACGCCTTGATCGGCGCTTCCCACCGGCGCAGGTGCGCCACCTGCGTGGTCGCCAGTTCCGCCCCCGGCGCATGGTTGGGCACCAGTCCGAAGGCCACGATCTTTTCCTGCACCGCCGGATCGCGCAGCGCCTCGGCCACGGCGCGGTCGATGCGGCTGACCGCATCCGCGCTCATGCCGGGCGGGCCGTACAGGCCGAAGAAGGCATCGGCCGCCATGTTGATGCCCTGCTCGCGCAGCGTCGGCACATCCGGCAGCGCCCTGGAGCGCTGCTCGCCCGTGACGGCGAGGATGCGCACCTTGCCGGCCTTGTGGTGTTCGATCGTCTCCGACGCGGTGTCCACCATCAGCGGAATCTGCCCACCGATCAGGTCCTGCGCCGCCGGGGCGCCGCCGCGATAGGCCACGTGCGTGAGCGGCACGCCCGCCGCCTGGCCCAGCAGCACGCCGGCGAAGTGCGGCACGGTGCCGGCGCCCGAGGTGCCGTAGCTCGCGCGCGCCGGGTTCGCCTTCATCCAGGCGAGCACCGAGCGCAGGTCGCCCTGGGGTGCTGCCGGACCCGCGGTGACCGCGAAGTCGAAGGTGACGATGCGCGAGACCGGGGTGAAGTCCTTGACCGGGTCGTAAGGCAGGTTGTTGTACAGGTGGGGCGCGATCACCATCGCGCCGCTGGGCGACAGCACCAGCGTCTGGCCGTCCGGTGCGGCGCGCTTGAGCTCGCCCAGCACCACGCGGCCGGCGGCGCCCGGCTTGTTCTCGACGATCACGTTCTGGTTCAGCGACGTGGCCATCTTCTGCGCCAGCAGGCGCGCAATGACGTCGGCCGAGCCACCCGGGGCGAAGCCGACCCAGATGCGCAGGGTGCGGTCCTGCGCCAGCACGGCAGGAGCGGCGAGGGCAGCGCCCGCGAGGGCGGCGAATTGGCGGCGTTTCATGGGGAGAGTCTCCTGGTGTCGATCATTTAACATGTTAAAGGTATCGCAACCGCTGCCACCGGACCATCCGGACGCACCCGGGGTGGCACAACACACGAGAGAGACAAGGAGCAGCAAGCATGACCGTCATCGACGTCCACACCCACATGTTCACGCACAAGTGGCTCGAGCTGCTGAAGGCGAACGCAGGCACCTACAACGTCAAGACGCGTCCCGACGGCCAGAAGGAGATCTTTCGCGGCGACACGCCCGTGGTGATCCCGCAGAAGGGCCACTTCGACTGGGAGCTGCGCATCGCGCACATGAACGAGGCGAAGGTGGACGTGTCCGTCGTCTCGCTGACCTGCCCCAACGTCTACTGGGGCGGCGAGGAGATCAGCGTGCAGGCCGCGCGCGAGGCCAACGACAACGTGGCCGAGGCGCAGTCGCGCTACCCCGACCGCATCCGCTGGTTCGCCTCGCTGCCGTGGGAGTACCCGCAGCGCGCCGTCGAGGAGCTGGAGCGCTCCTGCGCCAAGGGCGCGGTGGGCGTGATGGTGCTGGCCAACGTGTCCGGCAAGAGCCTGACCGACCCGATGTTCGCGCCGA
>DATAGN010000589.1:0-4550 GCA_036263715.1 Ramlibacter sp. | reverse complement strand
CTCGCTGGTCTGGTGCTGCACGATGAACAGCATCTCGTTGTGGTCGGGCGAGAGCGGTTTTTGCGCCTGCAGGATCGCGTCGAGCTGCAGGTAGTCGCCGTAGCTCATGTCGCGGCTGAAATCCAGTCGCGGCTTTTCGGCGTGGACGATGTCCTCGGGGCGTTGCGTGTCGTCGTTCATGTCAGGTCACCGCGTGGCGGCGCTGGAAGTCGTCGCGTTCCCATTCGCCGGTTGCGAGCACGTCGCGCAGGTGTTCCACCGCGTGCCACACGTCCTCGTGCCGCAGGTACAGCGGCGTGAACCCGAAACGCAGGATGTCCGGACGGCCGGCGCGGTAGTCGCCGATGACGCCGCGCGCTACCAGCGCCTGCACGATCGCATAGGCGCCGGTGTCGCGCGCCAGGCAGACCTGCGAGCCGCGCCGGGCATGCTCGCGCGGCGTGACCAGGCGCAGCCCGTGGCCGGCGCAGCGCTCTTCCACCAGCGCGATGAACAGGTCGGTGAGCGCGAGCGACTTGCGCCGCAGCGCTGGCATGCCGCCGTGTTCCTGCGCGGCCAGCACGGTGTCGAGGCCGCAATCCAGCGCGATCATGCTCAGCACCGGCTGCGTGCCACAGAGGTAGCGCTGGATGCCGGCGGCCGGCTGGTAGTCGCTGGCGAAGGCAAACGGGTCGGCATGGCTCCACCATCCCGACAGCGGCTGCCAGAAGCGGTCCGCATGCCGCGCATTCACCCACACGAAGGCGGGGGCGCCGGGCCCGCCATTGAGGTACTTGTAGCCGCAGCCCACCGCGAAGTCCGCGCCGGCCGCGCGCAGGTCGACCTCGACGGCGCCGGCACTGTGCGCGAGGTCCCACACGACCAGCGCGCCCGCATCGTGCGCTGCGCGCGTGACGGCCGCCATGTCGTGCATGGCACCGGTGCGGTAGTTCACGTGCGTGAGCATCAGCACCGCCACCTGCGCGTCCAGCGCCTGCGGCACCAGTCCGTCGTCGACCAGGCACAGCTCGAAGCCGCGTTCGCGGCAGAGACCCTCGGCGATGTAGAGGTCGGTGGGGAAGTTGCTGCGCTCGCTGACGATGGTGCGCCGTTGCGGCGTGTCTTCCGCCGCGATCGCGAGCGCGGCGCTGAGCACCTTGAACAGGTTGATGGAGGTGCTGTCGGTGGCGACGACTTCCCCGAGGCCGGCGCCGATCAGGGAGGCGATGCGGTCGCCCACGCGCCGCGGCAGCTCGTACCAGCCGGCCGTGTTCCACGAGCGGATCAGGCCTTCGCCCCATTCCTCGCGCACCGCGCGGGCGATGCGCTCCGGCGCGGCTTTCGGCAGCGGGCCCAGTGAATTGCCATCGAGGTAGATCACGCCGGGTGGCAGCGTGAAGAGCTCGCGCAGCGGCGCCAGCGGATCTCCGGCATCGAGCGCGCGGCAGTCGGCCAGGCTCGTCATCCCAGTTCCCTCAGCACGGCGCGCACCGGGGAGGCGTCCGCAGTCACCAGTTTCAGCGGCAGCGCGATCAGTTCGTAGTCGCCTTCGGGCACGTCGTCCAGCACGAGGTTCTCCAGCACGCGCAGGTCGCGGCGGCGGACCACCTGGTGGCTGTCCAGCGTCTTGCTCTCGGCCGGGTCGATGCTCGCGGTGTCGATGCCCACCAGCCGCACCCCCGCATCGGCCAGGCGTTCGATGGTGTCCGGCGCATACGCGGCGAGGTCGGCATCCCAGCGATCGACCGGGGCGCGTCGGTAGGTGCGCACCAGCACGCGCCAGGGCAGGTCGTGCACGGCGTGCGCGATATGGTCCCATTGCACGAGCGGGCCGCGTGCGATCGCATGGATCACGCGGCAGGGGCCCAGGTAAGGCGCGAGGTCCAGCGCACCCACCGGCGCGCCCTGCGGGTCGTAGTGCAGGGGTGCGTCGGCGTGCGCGCCCACGTGCGGCGACAGCGTCAGTTCACTGACGTTCACGGGGCAGCCGGGCGCGAGCGTCGCGGCCCAGCGCTGGCGGTACGGCGTGTCGCCGGGGAAGACGGGGGAGCCTTCGCGCACCGGCGGCGAGATGTCCCAGAGGCGTTGCATGCGGCGCAGTTTGCGACGCGCCGCGAGCGCGTGGTGTCGGTTGCGACCAACAGGCGCGAAAAACTTCGGCTGCTACCAGGCCAACGGAGCGAGGCCATGCCGCGCGCGCGCCTTCTCGCAGCCGTGGCTGCCCGGCTCCAGTTCACGGCAGGGATTGGGGCGCCATTCGTAGATGCCGCAGGCGGCGCGCTCGCCCACCTTCCCGGTCAGCGCCGCGCAGCGGATCGGCACGTGGTCGGTGCCGCGCATGCGCATGGTGTTGCCCGTCACTTCGACGGCCAGGCCGGCAGGCACGGTGCCGCCCATGTCTTCCATTTCGTAGACGGCGAAGTCGACGCGGAAGGCGGCGCAGCAGGCGCCGCAGGCAAGGCAGGGATGGCGGGGATCTGTCATTCGGGTGGTCAACGCCAGGTCTGGCGCGCGCGTTGCGAGAGGGCTGTATGCCAATACAGTATCCACCACCACCTCCAGGAGGCTCTCATGGAACTGCAGATCGCGCGCCAGATTATCGACACCCTGGCCCAGGGCATCCATCCCGTCACCGGCGAAGCCATGCCGGAAGACAGCCCTTACAACGCCCCGCCGGTCATCCGTGCGCTGCACGCGGTCACCCGCGCGCTCGACGGCATGACCGCGCTGCCTGACGACGCGCCGCGTTCCACGCGCCGCAGCGTGCCGCCGAACGCGGGCAAGGCGTGGTCGGCCCAGGAGGATGCGGCGCTGGAGACGGCCTTCGACGCCGGCATCGCGCTCAAGCAAGTTGCGCAGGAACTGGGCCGCACGCAGTTCGCGGTGCAGCAGCGGCTGATCAAGCTGGGGAAGGTGCCCGCGCCGGCGGGGGGAGGGCGGTTCGGCGCAGCGTCCGTGCCGATGAATTAGGCCCGGGAGTGCATGGACGGTGAACGCAGAGGACGCAAAAGTACGCAGAGGACGCAGAAGGAATCCGAATCCGGTTTTCTCTGCGTCCTCTGCGAAACCTCTGCGCACTCTGCGTTCACATCTGCGCGCGTCGCGGCGGTTCCGCAAGGTGCACGCGCAGGCACGACGGTCAGTCCACCCGGCCGAGCAGCAGGTACTCCATCAGCGCCTTCTGCACATGCATGCGGTTCTCCGCCTCGTCCCACACCACTGACTGCGGGCCGTCGATGACGTCGGCTTCCACTTCCTCGCCGCGGTGCGCGGGCAGGCAGTGCATGAACAGGGCGTCGGGCCTGGCCACGCGCATCATGTCGGTGTCGACGCACCAGTCGGCAAAGGCCCTGCGGCGTTCCTCGTTCTCCGCCTCGAAGCCCATGCTGGTCCAGACATCGGTGGTCACCAGGTCGGCACCACGGCAGGCTTCCATGGGGTCGCGGAAGACCTTGTAGCTGTCGCTGCTGCGGATGCCGGCGATGTCCTGGTCCACCTCGTAGCCGCTGGGCGTGCTCACGTGCACCGTGAACCCGAGCAGCTCCGCCGCCTGCAGCCACGTGTTGGCCATGTTGTTGCCATCACCGACCCAGGCGACGACGCGGCCGCGGATCGAGCCGCGGTGCTCGATGTAGGTGAAGATGTCCGCCAGGATCTGGCAGGGATGGAACTCGTTGGTCAGGCCGTTGATCACCGGCACGCGCGAGTGCGCGGCGAAGCGCTCGATCTTGTCCTGGCCGAAGGTGCGGATCATCACGAGGTCGACCATCCGGCTGATCACCTTGGCGCTGTCCTCGATGGGCTCGGCGCGTCCCAGCTGGCTGTCGCTGGTGGTGAGGTGCACCACCGAGCCCCCCAGCTGGTACATGCCGGCCTCGAAGCTCACGCGCGTGCGCGTGGAGGCCTTCTCGAAGATCATGGCCAGCGTGCGGTCCGCCAGCGGGTGGTACTTCTCGTAGGCCTTGAACTTGCGCTTGATGATTGCCGCCCGGCGGAACAGCCATTCGTGTTCCTCGGTCGAGAAGTCGCTGAACTGCAGGAAATGCCGGATTGCCATCGCGCTCATTCCGCCAGGAAGGCCTTCACCAGCGGCGCCAGCAGGCCCACGATCTCGTCGGCCTGCTTCTCCGTCAGGATCAAGGGCGGCAGCAGGCGGATCACGCTGTCGGCCGTCACGCTGATCAGCAGGCCGGCCTCGGCCGCGCGCTGCGTGAGCACGGTGCAGGGCCGGGCGAGTTCGATGCCCAGCATCAGGCCCTGGCCGCGGATTTCCACCACGCCCTTGAGGCCGCCGAGTTCGCGCGCCAGCGCGCCCTTCAGGTAGGCGCCCACGCTGGCGGCGTTCTCCAGCAGGCCGTCCTCTTCCATGATGCGGATGGTCTCCACGCCCGCGCGCATGGCCAGCGGGTTGCCGCCGAAGGTGGTGCCGTGGTTGCCGGGCTGGAAGATGTTGGCCGCCCGCGGTCCCGCCACCACCGCGCCGATCGGCACGCCCGAGCCCAGGCCCTTGGCCAGCGGCATCACGTCGGGCACGATGCCGGCCCACTGGTGCGCGAACCACTTGCCGGTGC
>DATAGN010000588.1:0-5371 GCA_036263715.1 Ramlibacter sp. | reverse complement strand
CTGCGTATCCCAGCTCCGCGCCGCCGTCTCCGCATTCGGCACGCACAGGTAGATCTCCTCGGCCGGCCGGCCGGTGACCTGCAGGCCTGCGGAACGCAGCATCGCCTCGATGCCCGCATGGTTCGGCACCCACCAGTTGGTGCGGTCGCCCGAGAACTTGTGCTCGATGAACGCCATCTTGGGCCAGCCCGCATCGAGCAGCGGCTCGCGCTCGGTGATGTGGTGGTCCTGCGTGTCGGGATAGACCTCCTCGCCCGGCATCGACAGGGTCTGGAACATCATCATGCGGCGCGTGCGCTGCGCCAGGATGTCCAGGGCCAGCAGCGGATAGCGCAGGTGGTAGAAGACCCCCATGAACCAGACCAGGTCGAACTGCTCGTTGCTGCGGGCCAGTTCGTAGACCTGCATCTGCCGGAACTCCACGCGGTCCTGCAGGCCGAATTGGCGGGCGGCCCACTGCGCCTGCTCCAGGTACAGCGGCTCCATGTCGATGGCGAGCACCGAGGCGCCGCGTTTCGCCAGCTCGAAGCTGTAGAAGCCGGCGTTGCAACCGACGTCCAGGACGCGCCATCCCCGCAGGTCCTCGGGGATGTGCGGGCGGATCTGCTCCCACTTGAAGCTGGGGAAGTCGCCGCCGAGGAAGTGGTTGGGCACGGTCTGCACGCCGCAGGGCAGGTGCAGGTTGTGGAACCAGGGGCCCAGCGCGTCGATCTGGCGCTGGATGTCGGCCGTGTCGTCTGCCATCGTCGTTCTCCCTTGTGCTGGTTCAGGCGGCGACGCCGCTGAAGAGTTCCGTCGCGTGGTTCTCGACTTCCTCGGCGCGGTGGGCCGCGGTGTGTTCCGCCAGGATGCGCCGGCGCGCGCGTTCGGCGATGCGCAGGCGCTCGTCCTCGCCGCAGCGCTGCAGGATGTCCAGCACGTGCTCGGTGCGATCCACCAGCAGGATCTCCTGGTGCGGCACCAGCAGCGACTCGATGCCGGCCCAGCGGTCGCTGATGATCGGCGTGCCGCAGGCCGCGGCCTCGAAGAGGCGCACGCTGGGCGACCAGCCGGCCTGGATCATGTCCTTGCGCGTCACGTTGAGCGTGAAGCGCTGCGCGTTGTAGAAGGCGCGGTGCTCCGCCGGCGGCAGGTGCGGCGCGTGCGTCACGTTGGCCGGCCAGGTGTCCGTGTCGGGATACTGCGGACCCGCGACGATGAAGCGGCCCTCGGGGTGCAGCTTCGCCGGCTCCAGCAGGAAGGCACGCACCGAAGGCTGGCGGTCGTCGCTGTAGGTTCCCATGTAGCCGAGGTCCCAGCGCGCTTCGGTCGGCTCCGGGTAGTACAGCTCCGGGTCGAACGAGCAGTACAGCGCGCGGGCGCGGGGCGAGCCGAACTCGCGCTCCAGCTTGCGCAGCGTCGGCCCGCCGGTGAAGGACAGGTACAGGTCGTAGCCGGGGATCTGGCGCGGATGCAGGTACTCGTGGTCGCCGCGCAGGATCTTGGCCAGGGTCACCGGCGTGTCGATGTCGTAGAAGGCCTTGATGCCCTGTGCCTCCTGCTGCACCCAGTCACCCACGCGCACGCCTTCGGGAACGTAGGAGCCGACGATCACCAGGTCGGCATCGCGTACGGTGTCCCGGTGCTGCTCGCGCAGTTCCTCGAAGGAGCCGTAGAGGATGGTGGTGCCGTACGGCGGCTCGGCCAGGTCGCGGTGCGACGCGTACCAGGGCACGTCCTTTTCGAGGAAGGTGACGTCGTGGCCGCGCTGGGCCAGTTCCCGCACCAGCCCGCGGAAGGTGGTGGCGTGCCCGTTGCCCCAGGAGGAGGTGATCGACAGGCCGAGGATGGCGATCTTCATGCCGCCTCCGCCAGCTGCGGCGCGCGGGCGCAGCCTTCCAGCACCGTGTCGAGTTGCGCCGCGCGGTGTGCGTAGGTGTGCTCGGCCAGCACGCGCCGGTACGCGGCCTGCCCGACGCTGCGAGCACGTTCCGCGGTCAGCGTGCGCACGTGCTGCGCCACTTCATCGCCACTCGAGGCAACCAGCACTTCCTTCTCGGGCTCGAAGAAGACCTCGAGTCCCTCCCACGCGTCCGTGATCAGGCACGCCGCCGCGCCGGCGGCTTCGAACACGCGCGTGGCGGGCGAGAAGCCGTAGCGGGCCATGCTCTCGCGGCTCACGTTCAGCACCGCGCGCGGCGTGCAGTTGAAGGCGTTGTGGTCGGCGGTGTAGACGTGGCCCAGGTACTGCACGTTCGCGGGCAGTCCCTTGTCGCCCCAGCCGCTGCCGCCGAGCATCATCTTCTTCCCGGGCAGCTGCGCGGCGGCGCGCAGGAAGAACTCCTCCACGCGCGCTTCGCGGTCGGGCAGGCGGTTGCCCAGGAAGCCCAGGTCGCATTGGAAACGCGGCTCGGGCGGCACGGGGTGGTGCGTGCTCGGGTCGAGCGCGTTGTAGATCGGCACGCAGTCGCGCGCACCCAGGCCCAGGTAGGCCTGGCGCACCGGCTCGCCGCCGCCGTAGGTCAGCACGATGTCGTAGCGCGGGATCAGCGGGCGGAAGGCATCTGCCGCGTTGCCGTGCACGCGGTCCAGCGTGGCCGGTGCATCCACGTCCCAGAACGCGACCAGCGTGCGGGGACCCTGCAGGTCCAGCACCGCCTTCTCCAGCAGTTCGTCGTACACGCCCACGCCGCTGGCCTTGACCACGAGGTCGGCGCCGCGCGCCTGTTCGACGGTGCGCAGCACCTCGGCCTCGTTCTGCGCCGAGTACACCACCACCTGGGCCCACGCCGGGTCGGCCATGTCGCGGTGCTTCTGGCGCTCGAAGGCATCGGGCTCGTAGAACGTGACCTCGTGCCCGCGTTCGTGCATGGCACGCACGATGCCGCGGTAGTAGGTGGCGGCCCCGTTCCAGTAGGCGGACACCAGGCTCGACGCGAAGAACGCGATCTTCATTCTCGGGGGCTCCCTTCGTTGTGGTTCATGCGGCCGTGGCGGCCTGCGACTGCGTGTTGGGCGAGGCCAGCTCGGCGTAGATGCCCAGCAGCTCGTCGACGCGGTGCGCGCACGTGTGGCGCGCGAGGATGGTCTGGCGTCCGTGCTCGGCGAGCGACGCCGCCACTTCCGCGTCGTCCAGGACCGCGCGCAGTTGTTCGCGCATCTCGGCGCCGTTGCGCGCCACCAGGAAGTCGGCGCCGGGCTCGAACAGTCCCTCGCAATCGTCCCAGGGCGCGGAGACCAGCGGGATCCCGCAGGCCAGCGCCTCGAACACGCGGATGGTCGGGATGCCGGGCAGCGCCTGCACGTACGGACGGCGCGGTACGTGCACCGTCACGCCGTAGCGGGCGAAGACGTTCGGCGCTTCATAGTTGGGCAGCCAGTTGCCGTAGGCGATGCCGGCCTCACGCAGCGCCGCCAGCGCCTCCTGCGGATAGCGCACGCCGTGGATCCGTGCCTTCAGGCCTAGGGCCTGGACCGGCTCGAGCAGGAATTCGTGCAGCTCCGCGGTGCGCTCGTCATCGCCCCAGTTGCCGATCCAGACCAGGTCGCCATCTCGCTGCACGCCGGTGACCGGCTTGAACACGCGATGGTCGGCGGCTTCGTGCCACGTCCAGGCGCGCTCGCACCAGCCCCTCTTGCGGTACAGGTCGCGGATCGCGCTGCCGAAGGCCAGCACGCCGTCGTAGTGGCGCAGGTCGTACGCACCCATGCTGTCCGGGTCGGTCACGGCGCGGTGGTGCGTGTCGTGGAACAGCAGCTTGTAGCCGCCGTTCGCATGGCGGTGCTCGCCGATGCGCTTGACCAGCGCGTGGTCGCTCCATTCGTGGACCAGCACGAGGTCGGTCGCCGCCAGCGCGGAGTCAAGGTCCAGCTTGTGCAGGTCGTAGCGCGTGCTGTGCAACTGCGGATAGGCGCGGGCGAAGCCCTGCAGCGGGGCCTGCCCGTGCTCCGCGACCAGGTTGGCCACGCTCCACGCATCGGCGGGCTCGTAGACCTGCACGTCATGCCCGCGCGCGATCAGGTCGGTGCACACGCCCCGCAGGAAGTGTGCGTTGCCGTGGTTCCAGTCCGACAGCAGCGAGTGGCAGAAGATGGTCACGCGCATGCCGCTTCCTCCATGAGCAGTTCTTCGAAGCGGGGCGCAAGCCGCGCGTAGCTTGCCAGGTAGGCCTCGCACTGGCGTGCGGGCGTGAAGGTGCGGGCACGCTCCAGGGCGGCTGCGCCGAGGCGCGCGCGGCGCTCGGGCTGCGCCACCAGTTGCTGCAGCGTCGCCAGCAGCGCCTGGTGATCGTCGGGGGGCACGTAGAGCGCCGCATCGCCCCAGATCTCGCGCAGGCTCGCGATGTCGCCCAGTACCAGCGCACAGCCGCTGAGGCCAGCCTCCAGCACCGACAGGCCGAAGGGTTCGTAGCGCGCGGGCAAGGCGTAGATGGCCGCGGCCGCCAGTTCGCGCGCGAGCGCATCGCGCGGCAGCTCGCCCAGGCAATGCACGCCGACCGGGACGATATGGCCGCCATCGGGATGCTGCGAAGCGCCGGCGACTTTCACGGGCCACGCGAGGTCCGGCGCGACCCGCTCCAGCGCGGCGAGATTCTTGGCCGCGTCCCAGAAGCGGCCGGCCGCGAAGATGCAGTCGTCCTTGGGGGCGGGGGCGAACTCTTCGGCGCGCGCGGCGTTCGGCAGCACGCGGCCGGACACGCGCACGCCGTAGTTCTCGGCCAGCGAGTCCAGCATCGCGCGGGTGGGTGCGACCACGAGGCGCGCGCCCGCCAGCCCTTGCCGCACGACCTGCCGGTAGGTGTCCCATTCCGAAGGCGCCGCTTCGCCGTGCACGGCACGCCACCAGGACAAGACGCAGGAATGCGCAACGACCAGCGTGGGTGCCTGGAAGGCGAGGCAGCCAAAGGCGTACTGGTTCAGGTGGACGAGGTCGGGCTGGAACTCGCGCTCCAGCCGCAGCAGCCACGCGCCCGCCGCATCCACGTCCTGCCAGCAGTCCTGCATCCATTCCAGCTTGTAGCTGCTCTCGAACAGCTGTACGCCGGCAAGACCCGCCAGCTGTGCGCGCTGGTGCTCGGCTACGGGCGCGCCCATGGTCGCGAGCGCGACCTGCACGCCGTGCGCATCGAGTTCGCGCGCGAGCTCCACCGCATAGGTCCAGACGCCGCCGACGGTGTCGGCGGTCATCAGCACGCGGGCGGCGCGGTCAGCGGCCATACACGCGGTCCAGGGCGGAAGCCACCTGCACGATCGTCTCGATCTGCCTGTCGTAGCGGGCACCGGCGCCCAGGCGCCGCGCCCAGTCCACGATCGCGCGGCCGCCCCATGCATCCGGCGGGTCCGCGAGCGGCGTGCGCTGCGTGCCATGGAAGCGTGCGGCGCTGAAATCGTA
>DATAGN010000587.1:0-1942 GCA_036263715.1 Ramlibacter sp. | reverse complement strand
GTGCCGCTGGCCATGCCGCGCAGCGAGGTCGTGAGCCACAGCTGGTCGTAGTTGCCCGCGCCGGAGTCCAGGCAGATCACCAGGCCCACGTCGCCCAGGCGCGTGCGCAAGGCGTCCACGTAGGGCAGCAGGTCGTAGGAGCCCGACTCCTCGCAGGTCTCGATGATGCCCACGATGCGCGGATGCGGCTTGCCCTGCGCCTTGAGCGCCTGCACGGCGGCGATGCTCGCGTACACCGCGTAGCCGTCGTCGGCGCCGCCGCGGCCATAGAGCTTGCCGTCCTCGTACTTGGGCGTCCACGGGCCCAGGTCGTTGCGCCAGCCGTTGAACTCGGGCTGCTTGTCCAGGTGGCCGTACATCAGGATGGTCTGCGTCGCACCCGCCTTGGTGGAGTCCACCTCGAAGAACAGCACCGGCGTGCGGCCTTCCAGCCGGATCACTTCGAGCTTCAGCCCCTGGACCTTCTGCGCCTCGACCCAGCTGGCGGCATTGCGCAACACCGTGTCGATGTAGCCATGCTGCTGCCACTGCGGATCGAAGCCCGGCGACTTGGCGGGGATGGCGATGTACTCGGTGAGCTGGCGCACGATGTCGCCGTCCCACTGGCGCGACACCTGGTCCAGGGCGGCGGCGCTGTCGAGTACGGTGGCGGGCATTTCGCGGTGCAGGGGGGCGTTCATGGTCTCGGCAAGGAAAGCGATGCCGTGACTGTACGCGCGCGGCGCAGGCTGGGCTAGGATGGGGCGCGTTTTCCCGCACGCTCGTGGTCAAGTTCCTCGTCCTCTCCCTCTTCTACGGCGACCATCCGCAGCTGGCGCAGCGCTGTGGCATGACGCTGCGGGCGTTGTGGAACACGGGACGGGTCGACTTGCGCATCGGCCTGAACGAAGTGGCGCCGCGCTCGCGTGCGATCCTTCAGGAACTGCTCCCAGGCGTGGAGATGCTGTCGGCCGATCCGCAGATCTACAAGTACCCGATGATGCGGCGGCTGCTGCACGGCTACACCGGGGACGCGACGCACATGATGTGGTTCGACGATGACAGCTGTTTGCTGCCCGGCCTCGACGCAGGGCATTGGCTCGCTGCGGTTGCGGCCCGCGCCCGGCAGGCGCAAGGCACGCTGGGGGCGATGTACACGTGCTCGCTCTCGCCGTCGCAGAAGGACTGGATCCGGGAACAGCCCTGGTACGCGGGACGCGCGTTCCCGGACGCGCTTCCGTTCAACGTGGGCGGCTGGATCGTCGCGCCGCTCGCGCTGCTGCGCCGCTTCGGCTACCCCTTCGACAACCTCCAGCATGCGGGCGGCGACCTGACGCTGGGGGCGCTGCTGCACCAGCACGGACTGCACCCGGAACACTTTCGCGTCGGCCTGGCCATCAATGCGGACGCCGACCTGCGCGAGTCGCAAGGGGCCCGGCGCGGCGTCACGCAACCCGGCGCGCCTTCGCAGGTGTGGGGACGGCAACCATGAGCGAAGCGCGCATCCACGTGGGCGTCGGCGGCTGGACCTTCGAGCCCTGGCGCAACAACTTCTACCCGGCCGGTCTCGCCCACAGCCGCGAGCTGCAGTACGCGAGCCGCCAGCTCACGGCGATCGAGGTCAACGGCACTTTCTACAGCACCTTCCGGCCGGACACCTTCGCCAAGTGGCGCGACCAGACGCCGGAGGGCTTCGTCTTCCCGCTCAAGGCGCATCGCTTCACCACGCACCGCAAGCAGCTGGCGAGCGCCGGCGAGGGCATCGCGCGCTTCGTCGGCAGCGGCATCCACGAACTGGGCGACAAGCTCGGGCCGCTGCTGTGGCAGCTGATGCCGACGATGCCCTTCCGCGCCGACGACCTGGAGCAGTTCCTGCAGTTGCTGCCGCGGGAAGTGCGCGGCGTGAGATTGCGGCATGTGCTGGACGTGCGGCATCCGAGCTTCGCCTGCGAGGAGTACCTGG
>DATAGN010000586.1:0-3948 GCA_036263715.1 Ramlibacter sp. | reverse complement strand
AACGCAATGTCCTCGCGACCGCGCCGGACGAGCTCCTCGCGGATCGCGGCGGTGACCTTCTCGGCCGTGCCCACCGGCACGGTCGACTTGTCGACGATCACCTTGAAGCCGTCCATGTGGCGGCCGATCGCCCGCGCGGCGGCCAGCACGTACTTCAGGTCCGCGCTGCCGTCCTCGTCCGGGGGCGTGCCCACGGCGATGAACTGCACGTCGGCGAAAGCCACGCTCGCAGCGGCGTCGGACGAGAAGACCAGCCGGCCTTCCTCCACGTTGCGCTGGATGATCTCCTCCAGCCCCGGTTCGTGGATGGGCATGCCGCCGGCGTTCAGCAGGTTGATCTTGTTCTGGTCGACGTCGAGGCAGAAGACGTTGTTGCCCAGTTCCGCGAGGCAGGCGCCGGTGACCAGCCCGACATAGCCGGTGCCGACGATGGTGACGTTCATTGCAGAAACTCCCTCCGTGTTGCAGTTGGAGCGAAGCGTAGTTTCGGGCTGGCAACCTGTGCGGTACGCCTTGCCCGACTGGCCGTAGGTACCTTCCTACAGCTGATCGAGGGGTTTACGCTGGCTCTCAAAACGTTGCAAACGTGACCATGGCTGCGCTGTACTTCAAGAGGACGAGAGCCATGATTTCGCGAGAAGCGAACCTGCCGCGCAAGGCCATGCGCGTTGCCATTCCCCTGTTCGTCGAGATTGACGGAAAGAACCACGCCGCCAGCGACTGGTCCACCACCGGCGTCGGCATCAGCGACCTGGACCGCGTGCCGCAGGACGGCGAGATGGTCCACGCACGGCTGAGCTTCCCCATGCTCGAGTCGACGCTGCTCATCCCCGTGCAACTTGTTTACCGCGGGGAACACGATGGTGTGGCTGGTTTCGAATTCCACGGCCTGTCGCCCCGCAACCGCCGCATCCTGCGCCACTACATCGAGCTGTCGCTCGACGGCAAGCTCGGCGATGTGGACGACATCGTCGCGGTGGCGGCCCTGCCCGCCGCGGATACGCCGGTGCACGGCCCCCTCACGCTCGGGGGCGGCGGCGCCCCGCTGCCGCGCCGCGGCATCGCGCGCGCCTTCGGCGCCGGCCTGCTCGGGCTCGGCGTGATCGCCGCGGCCGCCGGCCTCGTCTGGTACAACCTCACGTACCAGCTGGAAGGCACCGGCTTCGTCGCCGGCAGCATCGCGCGCGTCACCGCCAATCACGACGGCCAGGTGGCCCGCCTGCTGGTGCAACCGGGCAGCCGCGTCGAGGCGAACACGCCGCTGTTCGCGGTGGAGAACCCGCAGCTGCGCAACGAGGTCGAAGCGCTGGAGCAGCACGTGGCGCAGCTCGGCTCCGAGCAGGCCCGGCTGGCCGCCGCGCGCCGCCAGGCCGAAGCCGGCCTGCTGGGCGCCATGCGGCGCGACTACACGGAACGCGAGGGCGAACTGGCCAACGCGCGCAAGCTGTTCGAGTCGGGCGTGATCACCCAGCGCGACATGATGGTCGTGGCGGACCGCCTGCAGGGCATGCGGCAGGACTACCTGCGGCAGGTCTCCGAGAGCGCCACGCGCACGCAGAGCATCGATTCGTCGGACGTCATCAATCGCATGCGCCTGGAGCTCGCGGCCAAGAAGGTGCTGCTGGCCCGCCAGGAAGCCGAGCGCGTGGTGCGCGCGCCGGTGCGCGGCAAGGTGTTCCAGGTCGAGCGCCAGGCCGGCGAGTTCGTCTCGCCGCAGGATGCGGTGGTGCTGCTGGAAGCCGATGTCACCCCCAGCGTGTGGCTGCGGGTGCCCAACGACGACGCGCTCAAGCTCAAGATGGGCATGCCCGCCACGATCTACGTGCCGTCGGACGACCGCAAGTACAGCGCCAACGTGTCGGCCGTCGGCCTCTCGGCGGCCTCGGCCAATGCGCCGGTGACGCAGGAAGGCGGCCTGAACGAAACCCTGGTGAAGATCGACTTCGACGACAAGCGCGTGCGGCTGCCGGCCAACTCGCGCGTGAACGTCTGGATCCGCAACCCCTCGCTGCCCTGGTCATGAGGCGGCGGTCACCGCGGGCGCAGGCGCTGCGCTCCGCCGTGCTGCCCCTGCTGCTGTTCGGCGGCGGCGGCGCGGCTTTCATCGCGTGGGCGCGCAGCGACCTGATGATGCTGCACGCGCACGTGATCGTCGCGATCAGCGTGCTGGCGATCTGGCGCTACGGCTGGCAGCTGCTGCACTACACGCGCGCCGCCTGGTATGCGCTGTTCCACTACCCGCGCCTGCGCGACGCCGCCTGGGAGGTGGCCAGGGGCCGCCCCTGGCCGGGACGCATCTTCGTCGTGCTGCCTTCCTACCTGGAGGAGGCGTGGGTGAGCATGGAGGCGGTGCAGGCGTTGATGTCGAACATCGCGGCCCTGCCGTGCCGCGCGACCATCATCGCATCGGTGGGCAGCGACCAGGACGAGAGCGTCATCAGTGCGGCCTGGCAGGCGCACCCCGCCCGCTCGAAGGTGGAACTGGTGTTCCAGCGCCAGAGCCAGGGCAAGCGCGTCGCGCTCGGGCACGCCCTGCGCGCGGTGGCACGCCGCTACGACGATGATGCCGACAGCATCACGGTGCTGATGGACGGCGACTCCTGGCTGGAGCCCGAGGCCCTGGCCAAGGTCATCCCCTTCTTCATGGCTTACCGCGACCTCGGCGCGCTGACCACCAACGAGACGGCGTACATCCCCGGGCAGGACCCCTGGTATCGGGACTGGTTCGGCCTGAAGTTCGGCCAGCGCCACGTGCTGTTCCAGTCGCACAGCCTGTCGCACAAGGTGCTCACGCTCACCGGCCGGTTCTCGGTGTTCCGCACGTCCATCGTGGTGGCCGAGGACTTCCTGCAGCTGATCGAGAACGACACCATCGACCACTGGCTGCACGGGCGCTTCCGCTTCCTCATGGGCGACGACAAGAGTTCCTGGTTCTACGTGCTGAGCAAGGGCTGGAACATGCTGTACCTGCCCGACGTGAACTGCGTGTCCCTGGAGAGCCGCGAACACGGCTTCCTGCGCGCTAGCGTGTCGCTGCCTTACCGCTGGTTCGGCAACACGATGCGCAACAACCCGCGCGCCCTGGCGCTCGGCCCCTGGCGCACCGGCTGGTTCACCTGGTTCGTGCTGCTGGACCAGCGCCTGTCGATGTGGACGTCGCTCGTAGGCATCAGCGGCGCCACGGTCCTGGCGATCACCAAGTCGCTGATGTTCCTGCCGATGTACCTGGCGTGGGCCTGCGTGGTCCGCAGCGTGCAGATGCTGGTGATCACCCTCAACGGCCATGCGGTGAGCCTGCGCACGATTCCCATCATGCTGTACACGCAGTGGGTCGGCTCGGTCGTCAAGATCAAGGCCTGGCACCACCTGGCCGACCAGAACTGGAGCAAGGGCAAGGCCAAGCAGAGCGTGGTCGGCGTGGGCGGGCCGCTGCGGCGGCTGGCGCCGACCGGCACCATGCTGATGGCGTACCTGGCCTTCGCCCTCGCCATCCTGCTGGCGCACAGCGCCTTGCGCTTCCCCGGCACCGAACTGTTCGCGGCACAGGGCTCGCCGGCGGTGGACGCGCGCGCCGACGGCGTGGTGGCGGACGACGGCCAGGACGACGCGGCCGCCGTGCAGGCCATCATCGAGAGCCAGCCGCCCGGCCCGGTGACCGTGCGCCTGCCGCCCGGCCAGCTCGACTTCCGCCGGCCGCTGGTGATCCGCCGCGACGACGTGAGCATCGTGGGGGCGGGCCCGGACCGCACGCGCATCGTCTCGCACGTGCGCGCGCCGCACGATGCGGCCATCCGCGTGGAAGGCGAGGCCGGGCAGCGGGTGGGCTACCTGGCGCAGGGCCTCGGCGAGAACGAGATGACGCTGCGCGCACCGGGTGCGGGAGCCTTCGAACCGGGAAGCCTCGTGTGGCTGAAGCAACCCAACGACGACGCCTTCCTGCAGCGCCTG
>DATAGN010000585.1:0-8992 GCA_036263715.1 Ramlibacter sp. | reverse complement strand
GCCAAGCGGCGCGACTCGGCCTACGTCTGCCGCCGCTCGAGCGACTGGATCAAGCTGAAATGCAAGCTGCGCCAGGAGTTCGTCATCGGCGGCTGGACGGATCCCAAGGGCAGCCGCACCGGCATCGGTTCGCTGCTGCTGGGCGTGCACGACGACGACGGCAAGCTGCGCTATGCGGGCAACGTCGGCACCGGCTTCAACGAGAAGACGCTGGTCGCCGTGCGCCGGGCACTCGACGCTCGCGCGGCTGACCGCAAGCCCTTCACCGCCGGCACCGGCATCCCCCGCGACGCGCACTGGGTCGAACCGGAGCTCGTTTGCGAAGTCTCCTTCGGCGAATGGACGCGCGACGGCAAGGTGCGCCACTCCGTCTTCCACGGCCTGCGAGACGACAAGCCCGCGCAGGCGGTCGGCGAGGAACCGGTGGTGCACGCGCCGCCGCCGGACAGCAAGGCGGCCAGGCCGCGCAAACCGGCGGCGAAGAAGCCGTCACCTGCACCGGCGGCAGAGGCAGCGACGCCCGCACCCGCCGCAAGCGTCACCCTGCCCTCCACGCTGCGCATCAGCAACCCGGACCGGATCGTCGATCCGCAGAGCAAGGTCACCAAAGTCGAACTGGTGCGCTACTACGCGCTGGTGGGCCCGATCATGATGCCGCACCTGGAGGACCGGCCGATCTCGATGGTGCGCGCGCCCGATGGCATCGAGGGGCAACTCTTCTTCCAGAAGCACCTGGACCGCTACAAGATGGCCGGCGTCGTGCCGCTCGCGGCGGACATCTTCCCTGGCCACCCGCCCATGGTGAAGATGGCCAGCACCGAGGGCCTGCTCTCGGCCGCGCAGATGAACGTGATCGAGGTGCACACCTGGAACGGCGTGGTCAGGACCATCGACCGGCCGGACCGCATGACCTTCGACATCGACCCCGGCGAGGGCGTCACGTGGCCGATGATCCAGGAGGCGGCGCAACTCGTGCGCGCGATGCTCGACGAGCTGCAGCTGCCGGTGTTCCTCAAGACCAGCGGCGGCAAGGGCCTGCACCTGGTCGTGCCGCTGAAGCCGCAGCTGGACTGGGACACCGTCAAGTCGTTCTCGCAGGCGGTGGTGCAGCACATGTCGCGCACGCTGCCCGACCGCTTCGTGGCCAAGAGCGGCGCCAGCAACCGGGTCGGCCGCATCTTCATCGACTACCTGCGCAACGGCTACGGCGCGACCACCGCCTGCGCCTGGTCGGCACGTGCGCGGCCGGGGCTCGGCATCTCCGTGCCGGTGCGCTGGGACGAGCTGCCCGCGCTCAAGGGCGGCGCGCACTGGAACGTGGGCAGCATCCACAGCCGCCTCGACCAGGGCAACGCACCCTGGGACGACTACGAGAAGAGCCGGGTGACGCTCAAGGATGCGATGAAGCGGCTCGGCTTCGAGCCGCGCTGATCACGCGCCGCCGACCCAGGGCAGGCGCAATTCGATGCGCTCGCCCGCGCGCACGAGCTGCACGCCGTCGGCGGCGGCCAGCGCCTGCAGGTCCTCCCACTCGATCTTGCGGTAGTTCGCTTCGACACCCAGGGGCCGTGCCGCATCGGTCTTCTGGTGCGTGATGGTGATCACCGCGCCGGCGCCCTCGGCGCCGCAGGTCAGCACCAGTTCCGCGGGACCGGGCAGGTGGTCGGTGCAGTGCAGGAGCGTGGCGGACAGCAGGTTGCGCACGGCCGAGCGCCGGATGCTGCCGGTCAGCGGCCTGCACTGGTTGCGCAAGGCGTAGCCGCGGAAGCTGAGGCTCGTGGCCAGCAGTGCGCTGCATTCGCGCACGCCCTCCCCGGGCGTCGTCGAAACCGTGTCATCCGGCGCGAGCCAGCTCACGACGTCCAGGCACGATGCCAGCGCGGCGCGCGCGAAGCCGTTGATCTTGCCCGCGCTGTCCTGCACGTGCGCGATGTCGGGGGTGGGCTGGCGCAGCCGCCGGTCCATGACCTCGTAGATCATGCCGATCGGCTGCAGGTTGACCACCAGGTGGTGGCGCATGGAGGGCGCCAGGCGACGCAGCAGCGCATAGCGCGCCGCTTCCGCGGGAACGGGCGGAAGGCCAGCGGCGGCCGGTGCGGTCGAGGACATGGAGCCAGCGTATTCCGGCCGGGCGCCCGCTGTCAAACGCGACACGCCTCGTGCGCGTGCCGGCGGGAAGATAATCCGCTTCCTTTGCCGGAAACTGCCTTGACCGACACCTCCACCGCACCCGCGGAACCGCTTGCGCCCGAGGACTTCGACGCCCTCGACGCCGAACTCGACCTGCTGCGCGAACAGCACGAGGAGATCCCGCAATGGGAGTTCTGCGAGGGCTTCCTCGCCGCCCTGGTGTGCATGCGGCGCGAGGTTCCGCCCGAGGAATACTGGCCCGTCCTGCTGGGCGACGAATTCCGGCCCATGGAGCACATGGAATTCGTCTGGCGCTGGCGGCGCCGCTGGCAGGAAATCGCCTGGGCGCTGGACCAGGCCGTCGAGCTGCTCGAGGACGAGCGCACCTACCACCCGGAGGCACTCGACGTGCGCGGCGCCGTGCTGGCGCTGCCTGCCGAGGAACGCAGCGAGGGTGACCTGGACAACCTCCCCGCCTACGGGCAGGTGTGGGCGCTGGGCTTCATGTACGCGGTGGAGAGCTGGCCGGAAGAGTGGGACCCGCCGCGCGACCCCGAGGCCGCGGAGATGCTCGATGCCGCGCTGCAGGACATCGTCGCCCTGGCCGAGGACGACCGGTACCCGGCCGCGCTGTCGATGTATGCGGAGGATGGCCCGGCGAGCGTCAGCAACGAACGCCTGGACGATTTCGCATCGGCCATCTGGGCGGTGTATTCGCTGCGCCAGTTGTGGCGCAGCATGGGTCCACGCGTGGAACCGGTGCGCAAGGAAGCGGAGCCCGGGAGGAACGATCCCTGTCCTTGCGGCAGCGGCAAGAAGTACAAGAAGTGCCACGGCGCGTAGCCGGGCGGACACAGCCTCAAAGGACGCGCAACGAAAGCACGCGTGCCCGGTAGAACGGGAAGTACTCGGGCGTGCCGAAGAAGTTGCCGCCGTCCACGCGGAACGGGACGCGAAATCCCTGCACCGACCGGAAGTCGGACACTACCCCGCCGAAGGGCTGCTCCCGGAAGGCCCCATCGGCATTCGCATTGCTCCAGCGCGGCATGCGCACCCACAGCGGCTGTCCCTTCGCATCCACGCGGACGTCGACCTCCTGCCGCATGCCACGGTGCGTGACGGTGACGCGCGCCGTGTCGGGATCCACTGCGCTCCACGTCACCCCCTCACGTGGCAACAGGCTGGCGGGAGCCCAGAAAAGCGCTTCGGCCACGACGCGCCCGAAGGAAGACCGCAGGTGGTCGCGGTCGCCGCCGGCCCGTGCCACCGGCACCGTGCCGAGCAGCCAGAAGCGCGTCCAGGAGCGGTCGGCCACCATCGCATCGGAGCCGTCCACGCGCAAGGCGCCCGTGCCAGAACGCAAGCGCCACACCATGCCCTCGGGCGCGGCGAGCACCTGCTGCGCGTGCATCGGCTGGTACTTCGGGTCGGCCTTCGTGCCCAGCGAGAGCTCGCCTTCCATGGTGATCTCCACCGCCGTACCCAGGCGAGCGCCGGGCGCGATCGCGAACAGAAAGAAGCGACGCGCCGGCTCCGGCAGTTCCGCCACCATCGCGGGATCGAACGCCGCCGGCGTCCGCGCGCTGCCGGCGACGAGCTGGTTCCACGCCTGCTCTGCGTCCTTCTCGTCCGCCGCGCGGCGCGCGAACTGGCTGGCCAGGAGCACCGCCGCACCGGCGCCGACGAGAACGAGGAGACGCAACCACATGCCGCCGCCTCAGATCCCGAACACCCTCAGCACCCCGTCGCAGAGCCCCTCGAGCCCGCGCCCCACCAGCGGGTTGCCGCGGCGGTCCAGGCTGCGCTCCTCGTACAGGTAGGACCCATCGATGCCGCTGAAGCGGTCGTTGAAGAGACCTTCCTTTCCGAGCCAATAGGGCACGAAAGTCTCGGTACGCACGTTCGAATAGGGAACGCTGGCATCGAAGGCGAGCGTCGCCGACTGGTTGATCAGCCGCCCTCCGCCGGCGGCTTCCATGCGCACGCCACGCCCGCCCTTGAGCACCAGTCGGCAGGGGCCATGGAACACCAGGAAGCGCAATTGCAGGGTGAGCCAGGCATGCAGGCTGCCAAGACGCCAGTGACGGCTCGCGCGCAGCGCCTGCCTGCGTTGCCGCACGACGCCCGCCAGAGCGCGCGGCTGGCACACCAGCGTGGCGCCGGCCGGCAGTTCGACCTGGCAGACTTCCTCGAACGGGTCCTGCGCCGGTGACAGCACGATCGGGTCGTCGCGTTCCGAGCGCACGCGCGTCAGCAGGTACATGCCCGAGAGGATGGAGGTGAAGGGCAGCGAGGCATCCAGCAGCCACGCGGTGCGCTTGGCGGCGTGCTCCGAAGAGCTCTGGATGTACTCCGGGCGCACCAGCAGTTCCTCGTCCGGCGTCAGCCGAAGCGTGAGCGACTCCGCCGAGATGCGACCGTCCCGGCCTTGCGCGACGGCCTGCGCGAAGGCGCGCTGCTCGTGCGGGTGCAGCAGGCGGATCGGGCGACGACGGCTGGCGAAAGGCGCCACCACGTAGTACAGCAAGGCCTTGATCGCCAGGCGCGACACGATCGCACCGACCAGCAGCAGCAGGGCCAGGACGAAGACGCGCTGCTTGTCCGCGAACCACCCGTGCAGTCGCTGCCGCCATGCGTGATAGGCGTTGCCCTCCAGGGCCTGCACCAGGTCCGCACGCCGCGCCTGCGCCTCCTGCAGCGCCGCCTCTGCCGACGTGAGCGTCGAACGCTCGCGCAGCCACTCGGCGACTTCGCGCGATCGGCTCGCCGCGCCGACGATGCGCTCGGCCTGCACGGCTTCCTGCTGCAGGCGCTCGACGTCGTTCTTCAGGCGATCGAGTTCGGCGCCCACCGGTGACCATGGCATGCGCTGCGCCACGGGATGGTCGGCGCTCAGCCGGCGCCACTCGGCGCGCAGGCGGTCGGCCTCTGCCCGCTTGCCGCGGGCCTGCGCCTGCACCTGCGCGAGGCCGAGTGCGGACTTCTGCATCGCCTCGGTGGCATCCACTTGCTGCTGCGCGATGCGCTCGCCCTCCTGCAGGGCCCGCACCTGCTCGTCGAGCAGGCGGCTTTGCGCCAGTGCCTCCGGCCCGTGCAGGCCGGCCCAGGGCCAGTGCTGCTGGCGGTGCAGGTCGCGCTCCTGCTCCTTCTGCAGCGCTTGCTGCTGCAAGGCCTCGCGCGCCTTGCGCATGGCCGCGAGCTGCACCGAGAGTGCGCGGTCGGCGATGGCCACGCGCTCCTGCGATCGGACGACACGCGCCCGCTCCTGCTGCAGTGACGCGTCCGCCTGTTCGATGTCCCGGGTGAGAACGCTCGCGCGCCGGTATTCATCCAGCAGCCAACCGCCGGCCAGCAGGATCGCCACGATCAGCAGATAGCTGAGGACCTGGCGCTTCAGCCAGCCGAGGCTTTCGGAGAGGGCCCGGGCCATGCAGCGACCGCCGCGCGCCGCCCGCTCACTCCACCGTCACGCTCTTGGCCAGGTTGCGCGGCTTGTCGACGTCGGTGCCGCGCGCCAGCGCGGTGTGGTAGGCCAGCAGCTGCAGCGGCACGACGTGCAGCAGCGGGCTGAGCGTGCCGTAGTGCTCGGGCATGCGGATCACGTGCACGCCTTCACTGCTCTCGATGCGGCTGTCGGCATCCGCCAGGACATAGAGCACGCCGCCTCGCGCGCGCACTTCCTGCATGTTCGACTTCAGCTTCTCCAGCAACGCGTCGTTCGGCGCCACGGTCACCACCGGCATCTCGCTGGTCACCAGCGCCAGCGGCCCGTGCTTCAGCTCGCCCGCGGGATACGCCTCCGCGTGGATGTAGCTGATCTCCTTGAGCTTCAGCGCACCTTCGAGCGCGATCGGGTAGTGCATGCCGCGCCCGAGGAACAGCGCGTTCTCCTTGTTCGCGAAGTCCTCGGCCCAGCTGATCACCTGCGGCTCCAGCGCCAGCACCGCGGACAGGGCCGACGGCAGGTGGCGCATGTCCTTCAGGTGCTTGGCTTCGTCTTCCTCGCTCAGGTGGCCGCGCAGCTGTGCGAGCGTCAGCGTCAGCAGGAACAGGCCGGCCAGCTGCGTGGTGAACGCCTTGGTCGACGCGACGCCGATCTCGACGCCGGCGCGGGTGATGTACGCCAGCTTGCATTCGCGCACCATCGCCGAGGTGGACACGTTGCAGATGGTCAGCGAGTGCTCCATGCCCAGTTCACGCGCGTGCTTCAGTGCCGCGAGCGTGTCCGCCGTTTCGCCGGACTGGCTGATGGTGACCACCAGCGTCTTCGGATTCGGCACCGATTCGCGATAGCGGTATTCGCTGGCGATCTCCACCTGCGTCGGGATGCGCGCGATGCATTCGAGCCAGTACTTGGCCGTGCAGCCGCTGTAGTAGCTGGTGCCGCAGGCCAGGATCAGCACGTTGTCGATCTGCTTGAAGACCGACAGCGCGTTGTCGCCGAACAGCTCCGGCATGATGTTCACGACGCCTTCGAGCGTGTCGCTGATCGCGCGCGGCTGCTCGAAGATCTCCTTCTGCATGTAGTGGCGGTAGGGGCCGAGTTCAGCCGCGCCGCTGTGCGCCTGCACGGTCTTCACCGCGCGCTGCGCCGGCTTGTGCGCCTTGTCGACGATCCAGTAGCGACCCAGCTGCAGGTCGACCACGTCGCCTTCTTCCAGGTACACGATCTGGTCGGTCACGCCGGCCAGCGCCATGGCGTCGCTCGCCAGGAAGTTCTCTTCCTTGCCGACGCCCAGCACCAGCGGCGAGCCCGCGCGCGCGCCCACCACGCGGTGCGGCTCGTCCTTGCAGAAGACCGCGATGGCATAGGCGCCGTGCAATTGGCCCAGCGCCGACTTGACCGCCTCGAACAGGTCGCCCTCGTACAGGCTGTCCACCAGGTGCGCGATCACCTCGGTGTCGGTCTGGCTGGTGAACTTGTAGCCCTTGCCCTGCAGCATGGCGCGCAGCTCATCGTGGTTCTCGATGATGCCGTTGTGCACCAGGGCCACGCGGCCGGGCGCCTGGGGTGCGGCCTCGCCGGGACCGTGGCTGAAGTGCGGGTGCGCGTTGTGCACCGCAGGCGCGCCGTGGGTGGCCCAGCGCGTGTGCGCGATGCCGGTGCCGCCGGAGATCTTCTCGGCCTCGACGTGCTCCATCAGCTCCGCGACGCGGGCGGTGCTGCGGGCGCGCTTGAGGCCGTCCGCGTAGACCGCGACACCGCAGGAGTCGTAGCCGCGGTATTCCAGGCGCTGCAGGCCCTGGACCAGGATGGGAACGATGTTGCGCGTGGAGACCGCGCCGACGATGCCGCACATGTTTGCACCTCAAGGGCTGGGATGGACGCAATGTAGGCGAGACGCCGTGCAACCGGGCTTCTATTTTGCGTCCTTCATGGAAGGATATTTCACCGATCCACGAGTATGAAATAAGATTGCGATATGGAAGCCTCGACGAAACCAGAATTTCTGGACCCTGTGGATCTGGCCCTTCTGGCGCAATTACAGGACGACGCGTCCGTCAGCAACCAGGACCTTGCGGGAAAAGTGCACATTTCCCCCGCCACGTGCCTGCGCCGGGTGAAGCGGCTCTGGGACGCCGGACTCATCCAGCGCGAGATCGCCATCCTCGACCCCGACCGCATGGCGGCGGTCCTGGGACATGGACTCGAGGCGGTGGTGGAGGTCTCGCTGGACCGCCAGGGGAACGAGGAGCAGGAAGCATTCGAGCTGCGCGTGAGCGCCGACGATGCGGTCCAGCAGTGCTATCGCGTCTCACCGGGGCCGGACTTCATCCTCATCGTGCATGCCCGTGACATGCAGGATTACCTGGCGCTGGCGCAGCGGCTGTTCACGAGCGATGCCAACGTGCGCAACGTGAAGGCGTTCTTCTCGGTCAAGCGGGCGAAGTTCAGGCCGCGGATTCCGTTGCCGGGGCGGTGAGCTTTGTCATCCCCGCGGAGGCGGGGATCCAGGGCTTCCCAAAAGAAAAACCGGCCTGCGGCCGGTTCCTCTACGTCATGGAAGCCCTGGATTCCCGCCTGCGCGGGAATGACGGTCACTTGTTCTTCCTCGGCCGCACCCAATTCGCGATCGTCACCTGCTTCGCCCGGGCCACCGTCAGCTTCTCCGCTTCGGTATCCTTGCTCACCACCGAACCTGCGCCCACGGTGCCGCCGCGCGCGATGGTCACCGGCGCAACCAGCACGCAGTTGCTCCCCACGTGCACGTCGGCCTCGATCACGGTGCGGTGCTTGTTGGCGCCGTCGTAATTGGCCGTGATGCTGCCGGCCCCGTAGTTCACGCGCTCGCCCACCTCGGAGTCGCCGAGATACGCCAGGTGGTTGGCCTTGGCGCCGCGTGCCATCTTCGAGTTCTTCACCTCGACGAAATTGCCGATGTGCACCTCCGGACCCAGCTGCGCGCCCGGCCGCAGCCGTGCGAACGGCCCGATCAACGCGCCATCGCCGATCTCCACACCGGCCTTCTCGCCATCGATGTGCGTGTACGCCTGCAGCACCACGTTCGCGCCGATGCGTGCATTGGCGATCACGCAGTTGGGGCCGATGCGCACGTTGTCGCCCAGCGTCACGCTGCCTTCGAACACGCAGTTGACGTCGATCTCCACGTCCTGCCCGCAGGCGATCGTGCCCCGCACGTCGAAGCGCGCCGGGTCCGCCAGCCGCACGCCCTGCTCCATCAGCGCCCTGGCCTGGCGGCGCTGGTAGGCCCGCTCCAGTTCCGACAGCTGCACCGGGCTGTTGACGCCGTCCACCTCGACCTGCTCGGACGCGGGGGAAGCCACCACCTCGCAGCCATCCTGCACCGCGAAATTCACGATGTCGGTCAGGTAGTACTCGCCCTGCGCGGTGTCGTTGGTC
>DATAGN010000584.1:0-3158 GCA_036263715.1 Ramlibacter sp. | reverse complement strand
CCCAAGGACCACCTGCGCGTGCATGCCATGGGCGACGTCGACGAGCTGAACTCGCACATCGGCCTGCTGCTGTGCGAAGAGGTGCCGGCCGAAGTGCGCGAACTGCTGGTGGAGGTGCAGCACCAGCTGTTCAACCTCGGCGGTGAGCTGTCGATCCCCGGATTCGAGCTGCTCAAGCCGGAGGCGGTGGCGGCCCTGGATGAGGCACTGGCACGCCACAACGCGCAGCTTCCGAAGCTGGAGGAGTTCATCCTGCCCGCGGGCAACCGCGCCGCGTCGCAGGCGCACGTGTGCCGCACGGTGGCGCGCCGGGCGGAGCGCGCGGTGGTGGCGCTGGGCCGGCAGGACCCGCTGCGCGAGACGCCGCGGCAGTACCTCAACCGCCTGTCCGACCTGATGTTCGTGCTGGCGCGCGTGTTCAACCGGATGAATGGGGGGGACGACGTGTACTGGAAGAGCGAGCGGCTGGCGCGGGGCTCTTGAACTCCCTCTCCCGCTTGCGGGAGAGGGCAGGGGTGAGGGCGGTGGCGCGCCTCCCCTCACCCCAACCCTCTCCCCCCAGGGGAGAGGGAGTTAACGTTCCTCCAGCACCGCCATCGTGATCCGCGACACGCAAGTCAGTTTCCCCGCTTCGTCGCGCATCTCGATCGCCCACACCTGCGTGCTTCTTCCGATATGCACCGGCGTGGTCTTGCCGGTCACCCACCCGGACTTCGCCGCGCGGATGTGGTTGGCGTTGATGTCCAGCCCCACCACGTAGTGCCCCTTGGGCGTGCAGTAGATCGCGCCGCAGGATCCCAGCGTCTCCGCGAGCACCACGCTCACGCCGCCATGCAGCAGCCCGTAAGGCTGCTTCGTGCGCGCGTCCACCGGCACCCGCGCCGTGATGAAGTCGTCGCCGACTTCCAGGAACTCCAGCCCCAGGTGGGCGGGCGCCGTGTCCTTGTGGATGCGGGTGAGTTCCTCGACCGAGACGGGGCGGGTCCAGATGGCAGGCATGCGCGGGATGTTACCGGGAGCGCGTCTCGACGTTCGGCGCATCTGCCACAGACACGCCCGGCGAATCACTGCGGTTCAACAACGCATACAGCAGGATCGCGCCGAAGGTCGCCGTCCCGATGCCACCCAGCTTGAAGCCGCCGAAGGCCAGCGTGAAGTCGCCCGTGCCCAGCACCAGCGTGATGGCCGCGACGATCAGGTTGCGGTTCTGCGAGAAGTCGACCCGGTTGTCGACCCAGATCTTGGCGCCGGCCACCGCGATCAGGCCGAACACCACGATGCTGACGCCGCCCATCACCGGCAGCGGGATCGCCTGGATCACGGCGCCGAACTTGGGCGAAAAGCCGAGGACCACCGCGATCAAGGCCGCGAACAGGAACACCGCCGTCGAATAGATCTTGGTCGCCGCCATCACGCCGATGTTCTCGGCATAGGTCGTCACGCCGGTGCCGCCGGCGGCGCCGCTGACGATGGTGGCGACGCCGTCGCCGATGAAGGCGCGGCCCATGTACTGGTCCAGGTTGCGGCCGGTCATGGCCGTCACCGCCTTGATGTGGCCGAGGTTCTCGGCGACCAGGATGATCGCCACCGGCGCGATCAGCAGCATGGCCGGCCCGCTGAACACCGGCGCGGCGAAAGCGGGTGCGCCCACCCACGCGGCATTGGCGATGCCGGAGAAGTCGATCGGCTTGCCCAGGCCCATGCCGTTGGTGAGGATCGCGTAGACGATGCTGGCGAGGATCAGGCCCACCAGGATCAGCAGGCGCTGCACCATGCCGCGCGTGAGCACCGCGACCAGGCCGACGCACACGAAGGTGACCGCCTGCATCCAGCTGTCGAAGTTGCTGGCGGCCATGTTCTTGATCGGGATGCCCGCGAGGTTCAGCCCGATGACGGCGACCACGGCGCCCGTCACCACCGGCGGCATGAAGCGTTCGACCCAGCCCGTGCCCACCGCGTGCACGATCGCGCCGATGATCGCGTACACGATGCCGCAGGCGATGATGCCGCCGAGCGCCACGCCGATGTTCGCGTTCGGTCCCTTGCCGGCATAGGCGGTGGCTGCGATCACCACGCCGATGAAGGCGAAGCTGGAGCCCAGGTAGCTGGGCACCTTGCCGCCGGTCAGCACGAAGAAGATCAGCGTGCCGACGCCGCTCATGAGGATGGCGATGTTGGGGTCGAAGCCCATGAGGATGGGCGCGAGCACCGTCGCCCCGAACATCGCGATGACGTGCTGCACCCCCATCGCCGCGGTCTGCGGCCAGGGCAGGCGCTCGTCCGGCGCGATCACGCCGCCTTGCTGCAACACCGCCGCCGGTTTCTCCGTCCAGCCGAACATGCCCATGGCTCGTCCTCCTTGTTGTGAAGTGGAGGCGATGCTAGGTGCAATGGGCGGGCGGTGCAAGGAAGAGGGGCCTACGTCGAAGAACCTGCAAAGGCTGCGATGCGCGCCAGCACCCCCGCATCCTTCAACACCTTGCGGTGTCCCAGCCCCTCAGTCGCCACGAGTTCGCCCTGGACGATCGAGCGGGCATACGCCTGCCCATCGGCGAAGGCATTGATGCGGTCGCCGCGGTCGTGCACCACCAGCGTGGGCACGGCGATGCGCGGACCGGCCGCGGGCGGCTCGAACTGGGGCATCAGCACGCCCTCGCGCGCCTCGATCCGCTTCTGCATCGCGGCGCGCGTTCCTTCGCTCAGGCCGAACACCTGCGCGAAGTAGCGGGTGTACGCGCGCGGCGAAGCGGGGGGCGCCACCAGCACGAGCTGGCGCACCGGCAGCCCGCGCGCCGTGGCATACGCGGCCGCGCTCGCGCCCAGCGAATGCGCGGCGAGCACCTGCACCGTGTGCCCCTCCTGCTGCAGGCGCTGCACCGCGTACTCGATCGCCCGCGCGAACTGCGGCAGGGTGCTGGTGCTGCCGGCGCTGCGCCCGTGCGCCGGCATTTCCAGGAGCACGGTACGCAAGCCCTGCGCGGCGAGCGCCTGCGCCAGCGGCAGCATCTGCCCGGCGTGGCCGCCCCAGCCGTGCACCAGCAGCGCCACGGGCGCGTGCGGCGCGGCGGCGGGCGCATACACGGTGATGGTGCCGTCCTCGAACGGCCAGGCGTCGATGCGCCATGCAGCGTCCCAGCGTCGACGCCGCTGCAGCCACT